>JABMPI010000543.1 GCA_013203755.1 Bacteroidota bacterium | reverse complement strand
GGTTCGCGGGGGGCATGCTTTTAAAGAACAAAAAGAATTAATTGTTGCGCTATCCGGTAGTTTTGATGTTATGATTGACGATGGCGAAAAAGAAAAGATATTCAGTTTAAACCGATCGTATTATGGTTTGTATGTTCCGAATGGTCTCTGGCGCAGAATGCAAAACTTTTCTACAAATGCACTTGCGCTGGTGTTAAGCTCAACATTTTTTACCAAAGAAGATTATATTTGGGATTATCAGGAATACAAATTATTAAAGAATAAATGAGTAACTCATCTTTAAACTCCTGCAAGTTGATAAGCTTGCCTCGAATACAGAACAGAGCTGGAAGTATTACTCCAATCTCAAATTTTGTGGAAATACCTTTCGAGGTAAAACGAGTATTTTATATCTACGATATTCCGGGGGGAGAAGATCGGGGGGCGCATGCGCACAAAGAATGCCACCAGTTTATTGTTGCAGCCAGCGGTAGTTTCGAAGTGGAATTACATGATGGTAAAAGCAAAAAAACCGTTTCGTTAAATCGGCCTTATATGGGATTACACATTCCCCCAGGTATTTGGGCTGCCGAAAAAGGGTTCTCATCCGGAGCAATTTGTCTTGTATTAACATCTCATAATTATAATGAATATGATTATATAAGAAGTTATGATGAATTTTTGAAACATAAAATAAATGCAGAATTGTAGCAAAGGAATTTGAAAATACATTTTCAAAAATATTTTTGCTGATGATGTTTATGGGTTACCTGCTTTGTAGGGAATAAACTTATACCAAATCCAAAATTATTGTCACCCAAAGTGGCAATTCATTAGAATTGAAATAGTAAATGATATTATACTTATTAAAATACTATTTAGAATCAAAGTTGTATTCAGCAATGCCCGTTTGGATGATTAAGAAAATCCATATAAAACGTTTTCGGAAAATTTTTGAATTCAGCAAAGAAAATTCTGAATTTTATAAAAAGGTATATTCAGATTCCGGGGTTTTGAATTTGAAGATCAGGAATGAAGAGGATATAAAAAAAATACCTCTAATCGATAAAGGAATGATGAATTCATGCAAATTAACATCTTTATTAACCGGGTTAAAACCTGAAGGTTTAGTTGTTAATTCTACAAGTGGATCTACTGGTCAACCTTTTGATATTTATTCAACTAAAAAGGAACATTTTACTGCTTATGTTAGAACCTTTTTGGCTACAAAAGGTTATAATCCGTTTAAACCTTTTGTATTTATTGGACCCTACAAGCATAGAGAAAACATTGAGAAACGATCATTCTTAGCCTATGCCCAAAAAAACATTGGATTATTCCGTAGAGAAGTATTTTCGGTTTATACTCCACAAAAAGAAATAATAAGAAAGTTAAGAAATAGAAAGATCAATATATTGTCATCTTCTCCATCTTGTTTAAAGGTGTTAATTGATGAGCTTAAGAAAACTGGAGAAAAGCTAACTATTGAGTTTGTGGTTGTATCGGGCGAAACATTATTTGATAATATTGGTGATGATATAAAGACTTATTTACAGGCAAAAATAATTAATGTATACGGATGTATGGAACATCCATCGTTGGCCTGGACCAAGCCGGATAGTAAGGTTTCTTATTATGCTCTTAAATCTGTTTACATCGAATATATTAACCCTGTTGAAATTAATGGTGATTTGTATGGTGAACTTGTTATTACAAACCTGATAAACAAAACAATGCCATTTGTTAGATATAAAGTTGGTGACCATGTTAAAATGCCAGATTCTTATAAAAAAATGGGAACAATTATCGGGCGGAGTGAAGATATATTTGTACTCAATAATGGGGAGAGAATTTTTATGGTACAACTGTATAAGTTTATTTCAATAAAAGGGTATTCTCAGTACAAATTCCTGCAGAAGAAAGATAAAAGCATACATTTTCAAGCCGTTTGTAACCCGGGAGTGAATAAACAAATGCTAAAAGAAAGAATTCTAAATACCTGGAGAGAGAATTTTAGTGAATATCCACTGGAAGTTGAATTCTTTAATGAGTTACCGATTAATCCTAAAAGGGGAAAGTTTAAAAAATTGGAGGTAGAAACCTGACAAAAAAGAGTGAAGTCTATTGTTGCTGACCAGGTAGGTTATTAAAAATTAAGAAATTGGGAAAAATAAATCTCAATATTATAGCAGGTGAATGAATCAATTTGAAATGGAGAAAAGCAGATGATACTGTACTTATTAATATATTATTTAGAATCGAAACTGTTTTCTTTTATGCCTGCAAAATGGGTCAAGAGAATTCAGTTAAAACGTATTCGGAAAATTTTTGAATGGGCAAAAGAAAATTCGGAGTTTTATAGACAGGTATTCTCCGATGCAGGTGTTCTGGAATTGCAGATTAAAGACGAGGAGGATATAAAGAAAATTCCAATTATCACTAAAGAGATGATCTTGTCATACGAAATTGAATCAGTATTAACCTGCCCAAAATCTGAAAATCTAGTTATCAATAATACAAGTGGGTCCACCGGAAAACCGATTGAAATCTATTCAACTAAAAAGGAACACTTTACAAGTTATGTTCGAACGTTTTTAGCACTAAAAGGTTATAATCCTTTCAAAACTTTTGTATTGATTGGACTTTACAAGCAAAAGGAAAAAATAGAGAAACACTCATTTTTATATTATTGTCAAAAATATCTTGGATTATTTCGAAGGGAAATATATTCAGTTCTAACTCCATTTGAAGAAATTAAAGAAAGTTTAATCGGTCGAAAGATTAATATCTTGTCTTCTACTCCGTCATGTTTTCAATTGCTTGTTGATGAACTTAAAAAAGCAGGCGAAAAATTATCGATAAAAATTGTTGTTGTTTCAGGAGAAACAGTATTTGATGATTTACGCGATGACATTAAAACCTATTTAGGAGCACAAATTATTAATGTATATGGCAGTACAGAACATCTGTCAACGGCATGGACACCACCCGATGGGGAATCTTTTAATTACGCATTAAATTCTATTTTTATTGAGTATATAAATCCTGTAGAGATTAATGGCGATTTATACGGTGAGCTGGTTCTTACAAATTTGGTAAATAAAACAATGCCATTTATACGGTATAAGATTGGGGATCACACCAAAATACCTGACAACTATAAAAAAATGGGTAAAGTAATTGGTCGAATAGAAGATATTATTGCACTCAGCAATGGGAAAATGCTTAATCGACTTCAAATGTGCAGCATATATAGTGAACTAAGCGAATGCAGTCAATATAAATTTATTCAGAAAAAAGATAAACGAATATTTTTTCAAGCTACCTGCAAACAAGAAGAAGATGAACAAAGGGTAAAAGAAAAGATACTTCAGATTTGGAGAAAAAGTTTTGGCGATTATCCTCTCGAAGTTGAGTTTCTCGAGGAGTTGCTACTAAACCCTGAAACAGGGAAGTTTAAACGAATTGAAATAGAATTATAACTGAATAATATTTATTAGTTCAAATGATAATTTTATTAACAATAAAATAGTAAATGATATTCTATTTAATACGATACTATTTAGAATCGAAACTGTTTACTTTTATGCCTGAAAAATGGGTAAAGAAAATGCACTTAAAACGATTTAGAAAAATCTTTGAATGGGCGAGAGAAAATTCGGCTTTTTATAAGAAGGTTTATGAAGGTGCAGGAGTTCTGAATTTGAAGATAAAATCAGAAGAAGATATCAAAAAAGTACCGGTTGTAGATAAAAAGATGATGAGGTCATATGCATTGGAATCACTTTGTACTTGTGAATATAAGGATACTTTTGTTGAAAGCAAAACAAGCGGCTCCAACGGAATTCCATTTGAAATTTACGCAACAAGGAAGGAACATTTCACAAGCTATGTCCGTACTTTTTTTGCAATAAGCGGATATAATCCGTTTAGCTCATTTATTTTGGTTGGTACCACGGAATTAAAAGAAGAAGCAGAAAAGCTATCGTTTTTGCATTACCTCCAAAAATACCTTGGTTTGTTTCGCAGACAGACTATATCGGTTCTCCTCCCACCGGTTGAAATTATTGAAAACCTGAAAGGGAAAAGAATTAGTGTTCTGTCTTCAACTCCATCATGTATTAGCGTACTTATTGATACCATAAAAAAGACAGGTGATAAACTTTCAATAAAGTATGTTGTTCTCTCAGGCGAAGTTATTTCAGAGCCTCTTCGAAAGGATATACAAACTTACTTTCGTGCCAAAATTATTAACGTTTATGGATGTGTAGAACATCCTTCGCTGGCTTGGACAAAACCAAACGGTAGAACATACAAATATGCCCTGAATGCTGTGATGTTTGAGTATATAAATAACTTGGAGATAAATGGTTCAAATTATGGAGAGCTATTGTTTACCAATTTAATTAACAGAACAATGCCATTTATTCGGTATAAAATTGGCGACCATGTAGAGTTGCAGAACTCATATAATAAAATGGGAAAAATTGAGGGCAGGGCCGACGATATAATAGATCTTGAAGATGGAAGGAAAATGTTTATGTATCAAATGGATCAATTTATGGAGCTTGAAGGGATTCTTCAATATAAGATATTACAAACAACAGACAGTAAATTGCACTTTCAGGTTGTTTGTGTTGAAGGATATAATATATCTGAGATGATTGAGAATATTAAGTCTACCTGGATTGAATTATTTGGTGACTATCCTGTGAGTATTGAATTAAGAAAAGAGCTTCCGGTCAATCCAAATTCAGGCAAATTTAAAAGAATGGAGGTTGAAATCTAGAATGAAAAGGTGGTATAAGATACTCAGAATTGTAATTCCGATTGTTCTGTTGACTATCATAATCTCAAAAATTGATTTTGAGATATTGGGTGAGGTTTATGTACGGAGTAATAAGTCACTACTGATTTTGGCTTTTCTTTCGTACCCTATACGCTACCTTCTTTTTACTGTTCGTTGGAAGCTCGTACTAAACATGTTTGGAAAACATGACATTTCGTTTTTACATTTGTTGAAAACAATATATATTGGTTTTTTTGTGGGTTTTTTTATCCCTGCTTCAGTAGGGATAGACATTTATAGGGTTGTCAGTTTAAGAAAAACAAATTCAACACATGTGAACATTGGTCTTATTTTTCAGGAGAAACTAATGGGATTGGTTGTTTGTGGTTTTTTTGTTCTGTTCTTTTCCAGTTTTTTAAATGTTGATCTTGGTAAAATTTATCCTTATGTCAGAAATATTCTTTATGCTATAATTTTCGTCTCCTTATTCATATTAACAGTCTTGTTCCTTTTTAAAACAAATTTGCATATTCAAAAAATACTCAGTTTTACAGAGGGCAAGTTAATCAAGCTCTTGGGTTGGTTTACCTTAAAATTTAAAAAGGAAATTAAATTAGAAGAAGGTTTTTTAAACAAAGTGCTTAAAGTAAGTCTTTTCCCAAAAATGATTATGGTTGTTTTGTTATTCAGTATTTGTAATCAGGGAATAGGTGCTGTTTTTGCCAATATCGCTTTTCAAGCTTTGGAATCCGATATTCCTTTGGTATACAATCTTTTTGCAAGTCCGTTGTTAAATATTATTCTTTTATTTCCAATTTCCTTTGGCGGATTTGGTATTCGAGAAGGATCATATATACTTATTTTTGGTATTTTGGGTGTTGCTGCTGAAATAAGTTTTATGGTTTCATTTATTTTTATGGTTTCAACTTTTATTAATGTAGGAATTGGAGGTATTATTTACATTCTTGACAAAAAAACGTTAAATGGCTAAACAGGTAATTATTATAGGTGGTAAGGGAAATGGAGGAGTTGCTGCTGCGTGCATTAATGATATGCGCAAAAATTATAATATATATGAATATGAAGTATTTGGTTTTTTAAATGACTTTATTCCAGTAGGCGAAACTATTAATGGATATAAAGTACTGGGTGTTACAAAAGATATTAAGCAATATTTGGAAGGAGATTTTTATTTTATTTATGCAATTCATAGTGTTTCACACGGCTCTTTACGAATAAAAATATTTGAATCACTGGGTATTCCTGACGAGAAACTTGTAACACTCATACATCCGCTAACTTTTGTTGGAGAAGGTTGTGAAATTAAGTCTGGTGTAATGATAATGGCAAATTCTTATATCGGACCAAAATCAAAAATAGGCAAGTGCACTTTTGTAATGGCAAATTGTGCAATTGGGCACGATATTACAATAGGTAATTTCTGCCATTTTTCTATGGGTTCTACATGTGGAAGTATTATAAATATTGGTACTGGTTGCGATGTTGCAATTAATGCCACTGTTCTGGAAAAAGTGACAATGGGAGATTTTTCGGTAGTTGGAGCGGGTGCATTATGCATAAAAGATGTTGAGCCTTATCAGGTTGTGGTGGGAAATCCGGCCAAACATTTAAAATATGTTGAAAAAGAAGAAACGAAGGAGGAATGGGAACAAAAATATTATTTAGGCTAATAAGTATCAAACTGCTAATCATTTCGATATGATTCTACCAAATGATTTTAAATCGGAATACAAAGAGATAGAACAGGAAATCCAGCTAAAAATCCAGGATTTTTTTGCTAAAGGTAGATATATTTTAGGTGAAGAATTACAAGGATTTGAGCAGGATTTTGCTAAATATATTGGGCAAAATAATTGTGTTGGCGTTGCAAATGGATTGGAAGGTTTATTTCTTTCTTTAAAGGCTTTAGGAGTTGGTGAAGGAGATGAGGTAATAGTTCCATCCAATGCTTATATTGCCTCTGTTTTGTCAATCTCGCAGGTAGGTGCAACACCTGTTTTTGTTGAACCAAATCCATTCACGTATAACATAGATGTTAGCAAAATAGAAGAGAAAATTACGAAAAAAACCAAAGTGATTTTGCCTGTTCATTTGTATGGTTTAGTTTCAGATATGCCTGCAATTATGGAAATTGCCAAAAGGTATAATTTATTTGTTGTTGAAGATTGTGCCCAAGCCCACGGAGCTTCAATAAATGGACAGAAAGCAGGAAGTTTTGGAGATATAAATGCATTTAGTTTTTATCCAACAAAAAACCTGGGTGCTTATGGCGACGCAGGTGCAATTACAACTAACAGTTACGACCTTGCCAGAAAAATACAAATGTTGAGAAATTATGGATCAGAGGTTCGTTATCAGAATGAAATGATTGGTTATAATTCCCGACTTGATGAATTACAGGCAGCAATTTTAAAGGTAAAATTAAAATTTCTTGATAATTGGAACTTGAGGAGAAGAGAAGCAGCAAATGAATTTAGGGAAATATTTTCTAACAAGAATTGGATTTTTCCTATGGAACCAGAAGGTTACAAACATGTGTATCATCAATTTGTTGTGCAATCAGAAAATCGTGAAGCAGATTTATTGGAGCTTGAAAAATCAGGTTATAAATGTTTAATTCATTATCCGATACCTCCCTATAAATCAAAAGTGTATACAGAGATGTTCAAAAACTACACATTTCCTATTGCAGATTCTATTGCAAATAAAGTATTTAGCCTTCCAATACATGGTAAAATGTGGTCGAAAAAACAAGATTATGAGAAACAATAAAATGCTTTCAATTACACTGTTGTCTTTTTATAGCGAAACCCGGCTCAGAAGTGTTTACGAGCAGGTGAAAACTGTAATGGAACTTGAAAATATTCCCTTCGAGTTAATTATTGTAGATGATGGTTCAAAGGATAATTCGTTCAAAGAAGCATGTTTGCTGGAAGAAATAGACAGTAGGGTACGAGCTATTCAATTGAGTAGAAACTATACCAGCCATTATGCCCGGTTTGCCGGACTTTCAGTGTGCAAAGGAAACTGTTCCGTTGGAATTCCTGATGACCTACAAACACCTTTGGAAGTAATCGTAAAAATGTATCGGTTGTGGGAACAGGGGAATCAGATTATCATCCCTTTTAGGGCATCAAGAAAAGATGGAATTTTTAGTGACCTGTTTTCCAACCTCTATTATAGTATTATGAATCTGATTTCCGACGTGAAATTCCCCAAAGGGGGTGCAGATGGTTTTTTTATTGATAGGGAGATTATAGATATTTTAAATGAAAAAATTCATCCTATAAATACTTCAACAATTGTGGAAGTGTTACGACTGGGTTTTGATCCTATTTTTATTCCTTTTGATCGTCCGCCCTCAAATGCAAAATCACGATGGACAATTAAAAAAAAGATTAAACTTGCATTAGATACAATTTTGTCGTCTTCATCATTCCCTATTAAGTTTATCACAATTCTAGGTTTTATTTCCGTAATTATTTCTGTAATTTCTATTGTGTTTGTTGTCACGTTAAAACTTTCCGGAAATCAAAATTTATTTGGATTTGTAATACCTGGATGGACATCTACTTTTATTCTTATTTCATTTTTCTCGGGTCTAATTCTTTTCTCATTGGGGATAATTGCCGAATATATTTGGCGAATTTATGAAGAAGTAAAAGATAGGCCAGGATATATAATTAAGAAGAAAAATTGACCTGTTAAAATATATTTTGATTCTCTTTTATCTTTCTTGCCGGGTTACCAACTACCACCGTGTAATCCTCTACGTTCTTTGTAACTACGGATCCGGCACCCACTATCGCATTCTTTCCAATCGTAATTTTCGGAAGGATAACTGCTCCTGCACCTATAAGAGCTCCTCTGCTAACTTTAACATTACCTCCAATAACCACTCCTGGTCCAACTGAGACATATTCTTCAAGAATCAGATGATGTCCTAAAGTAGCTCCCCTGTTAATAGTTACATAATCCCCTATTAGAGAATGTCCTCCAATCGTCACTCTTTTGTTTATAAAACATCCAATTCCATGTTTAAATGAAAATGGAAGATCATTGTCAAAATCAGAAAGAAGATCCAAAGGTTTTAATCCATAAGAAAGAGCCTCTTTTATTGCTACAAATCTATTATGTGGCGAAAATAATGTACATAGAAAAGGGATGTTACGAATAGTTTCATTAATTTGAGAAACCGTTACAACTTCATTTTTGAGAGTTTCATAATTCTCTCCATTTACAAGATTATTAATAACAAAGGCTATCTCTATATTATTTTTTAAGCAAATCTCCTCATAATCAACAATTAAAGGAGATCCTACCGCGTATAATACTATCTTCTTCATAACTCCAGATTCAATAGTTTTCTCACCTCAGCAGGAGTATAAGGTTTCTTTTCAACCAGGTCTGTAATTTTACGGATTCTTTCCAATAACTGTAAATTGGTTGAAAGCGTTTTTCTTTCTGAATCGAAATATATATTGTCCTCTAATCCAATTCGGATTCCTCCACCATTTAAAATTCCGGTTAGATTTGTGTTTAGTTGCATATTCCCAATTCCTCCAAACGACCAATAAGATTGTTCAGGTAAATGTGAAAGCAAAACTCCCATGTCTAACAGTTCAGATTGACATGAAAACATATTTCCAAATATCAGATTAAAATAATAGGGTGGTTCCAATAATCCCTTTTTAATCAGATACCTGGCATAATTAATCATCCCAGAATCGAAGGCTTCTAATTCAGGTTTAATCCCATTGTCCTTCATTTTTAAGGCCAGTTTTTGAATCATTTGCGGGCTATTCATACTGGCAGAATTTGAGAAATTAAGTGAACTTAGCGTTAAACTTGCCATATCAGGTTTGCTATCACCTTTTAATTCCAGGCACTCTGATCTCCTCTCAAAATCCGGCCAATTTCTTCCACTTGCCGACACACAAATAATTAATGAATTATTATCGTAGCCATCAACTTTTCTAATGCCATCAATAATTTCTTTATATACTTCTTTTTTCCATGTCGGGTAACCATCCTTATCTCTGGCATGTAAATGTACCATTGAAATACCAAATTTTCGGGCTTCAAGAACTTCTTTAATAATTTCTTCAGGTGAAACCGGAACGTGTGGGGTAGTTTCTTTTGTGGGAATCATCCCGTTAGGAGTGAAATTAATGATATATTTTTGCATAAAATCTTCTTGCTTGTCCCTTAATTGCCGAGAGCCAAATGTAAATAAAATCAATATATGTAACAATTAATAATATTGATGTTTGAATTAAAAGTCTGCCGGGAGTATTAATGGTCAGGAAATATGCTGGTTATCTGCTTTTTATGTGAAGTCATAATTTTCTTTTCCCAAGCAATCGGGTAGCAAACGTAGCAAATGCAACCACCGAAACCGAACTAATTGGCATTAAAATGGCAGCTACAATTGGCGAAAGATTTCCGGTAATGGCAAATGCAATTCCAACAATGTTGTACAAAAATGAAATTAGGAAACTGAGTTTTACAATGTTTAACGATGTTTTTGTGAAGCGCACAAAATCGGCAAGTTTGTCGAATTTATCTGCTTCTAAAACGGCATCGCTGGCTGGTGAAAAATGATAAATTTTGTTTGCAATAGTAAGGGCTACATCACTTTGCATTAATGCTCCGGCGTCGTTTAATCCGTCGCCGGTCATTAAAATAGTTTCACCTCTGTTTTGTAGTGCTTTTATAAATTCAGCTTTGTCTCCGGGTTTTTGGTTGAAAAATAATTTGTCTTCATCAAAATATTTAGTGAGGTTTTTAGTTTCTGAGTCGTTATCGCCAGATACCAAATTCAATTTGAAGTTATTTTTTAATGAATTTAGTACTTGTTCAAATCCATCGCGATATTGATTACTAATGGTATAAAATCCAACCATTTCATTATTTATAGAAACATAAACTACCGACGTTTTTTGTCCATCAGTATTTGTCGAATTTGAAACATACTCTTCAGAACCAATTTTAATCTCCAGTTCATTCACTTTCCCAAAAATACCACGCCCCGAAACTTCTACAAAATGATCGGGATTAATATACGTAGCATTATTGTGGTGATTTACAATGGCAGTACTCAACGGATGAGTCGATTGTTTTGCCAACGAATAAATGACGTTTATTTCTAGCTGAGAAAGTTCTTTCCCCGAGAATGCTATTTTGTTTTCGTTGGGTTTGGTAAGTGTTCCGGTTTTGTCGAAAACGATTGTGGAAATATGTGAAAGTTTTTCAATTACTTCGGTGTTTTTAATGTACAAGCCATTTTTGCCAAAAATGCGCATAGTGTTTCCAAAAGTAAAAGGAATGGCGAGTGCCAGCGCGCACGGACAAGCAACAATTAAAACTGCTGTGAATACAAAAACAGCAGTGTGCATTTCTCCCCTAATCATCCAAAATACAAAACCTGAACCTGCAATTGCAATAATAATTAACGTAAAATATTTACTTATTTTATCTGAAAGCGACTTTAAAGAATCAGTTGGTTTTTCGTAAGTTTTATCCTGATTCCATAGTTTTGTGAGGTGACTTTGATTGACCTCTTTTTTCACCCTGATTTTTATAATACCACCCATTTGTCTGCCACCGGCGTAAATAAAATCGTCAGCTTTTTTCACAACCGGGTTCGATTCTCCAGTAACAAAACTATAATCTATTTGGCCCTCTCCTTCAATTAATATCGAATCTGCAGGAATCAACTCTTTGTTCCGAATTATCAATTCATCGTCAACTACAATCTTTTCTAATAAAATGCTCTCTTCAATTTGTTTATTTATTTTGGTAACCGCAATGGGAAAATAAGATTTGTAATTACGTTCGAAAGAGAGTGCTTCGTAGGTTTTTCCCTGGTACCATTTTCCAACCAAAAGGAAAAATATTAACCCGGAAAGACTATCGCAATAACCAGAGCCGCCAGTAAAAAATATTTCGTAAGTGGTAACCAGAAAAAGCACAATTATTCCCAAAGCGATTGGCAAATCGATACTAATATTCTTTTTTGCAAGGTTTTTAAATGCTGAAATGTAATAATCGTTGCCACTGTATAATACAACCGGAATAACCAAAATGTAGCTTAAAATACTAAATACCGATTGTAATTTATCGTTCAATGGTTCGCCATTAAAATAGGCAGGCAAGCTGTACGTCATCACATTCACAAAAACAAACCCGGCAATACCAATTTTGTATAGTAGCTTTTTGTACGATTGGTTATCTTCTTTTTTATCTGACAAACTTTGCGAAAGGTCGGGAATGTAATGAATGGAAGAAAGCAGTTCTACCAACTGGCGTAAACTAATTGTCGATTTATCGAAAGTAACATCAACCTCTTTTTTTGTGAAATTTACAAACGAATATTTTATGCCTTTATTTAATGAATGTAAATTTTCCAGCAACCAAATGCACGAAGCACAATGAATTACGGGAATAAAAAATTTGACTTTTGAGATTTCTCCTTCAGAAAAAGAGATGAGTTTTTCCTTGACCTCTTCATTTTCCAGAAAAGCATATTTATTTCCAAACTCCGAAGTTTCAACTTTAATTCCCGGCGATTCGTCCAGATTGTAATAGTTGTAAAGTTTGTTTTCGTTTAATAATTGATAAACCGTTTGGCAGCCACTGCAACAAAAATTTAGGTCGTTCCAAACATCTGGATGTTTTCCGCAATCGGCACCGCAGTGCACACAATTATTGTTTTTTACCTGACTCATTTTGTAGAACAACAATCACCTTTGGATTCCAGTACTAATTCCGCAGAATTTTGCTTCAGGCTTTTTTCAAATTTCTGCTCAATTTTTTGTTTTGGTGGGCTTAAAAAAGGTATACCCAAACTTAATCCTCGCAGAATAAACAATAAACCAATCACTGCAACTAATACGGGAATTAGTTTTTTTATTTTTTTACGAATTGCCAGACTCATAAAATTTCCTGCTAACGAAATGGTAAGCATCATTGGGATTGTTCCCAGCCCAAACAGAATCATGTATAACGAACCTTGCGTAACATTCCCAGTTCCAACTGCTCCGGCAATTGCCATGTACACCAGTCCGCAGGGTAATAAACCATTTAATAATCCAATAAAAAAGAGGCTCGAAAACGAACGGATAGAGAACATTTTTCCCATTGCTTTTTTTAAATGTCCAACAAAACGCGACCAACCTCTCCCCAAATTATTTTTGTTTTTAAAAAGTACAGGAAACAACACTGAGATTATCATTAGTACACCCATTAACACAGAAATTTTTTGCTGAAATCCAAGCATTTCAACTCCTTGCCCGAGCAAACCAAAAATGGCTCCCATTATTCCGTAGGTCATCGTTCTGCCAACGTTGTATAAAGTACCCCCAAATATTTTTTGCGAAATTGTATTCCCATGCAGCGGCAATGCAATGGCAATGGGGCCGCACATTCCTGCACAATGAAAGCTTCCCATTAAACCCAAAACTAATGCTGATAATAAAATGGTCATTTCTAAATTTTATTGAATGTTTACTGGTCTGTCTACTTCATATTTTAAACCCTCGGAATACCAAAAGAATTTAAGAATATACCTTCCGTGAATTAAGTCCTCTTTTGAGAATGTAATGTTATTTGTTTTGCTTTCAACAGGAAACGAAATGTCCTGTTTACTATCCGATGGGCGATACAGAAGTACTCTGCCCGAATCTATTTTAGCAGCTAATGTTTCATCAATATTTACGACTAGTAAATCATCCTTTTCCGATATATTAAAAGCATTTTGAAACACCGCTGAGCGCGCTTCCACTTTCATTTGCTCCGAATAGTCAACTCCTTTTTCGTAATAATCTTTATGAACCAAATTTACGTCGTGCTGCATAGTAAAAATTACAAATGCTACTGCAGCTGTTACAAACAGTATTAAAAAAATGAAAATTCCCGTCCCCCAATTCAACTTCATGATTTCAAATTTTAACATTTTAAAACTTATAGACTGTCTTTCCCTACATCCAAAAGGCTTCGACTTCGTTCAGCCTGACTTCACAGTGAGCGTAGTCGAACTGTTTTTATCTATCTAATTTATGGCCCTACAAATGTAGTTTTATAGGTTTCAATTAATTCATTATCGCTGTAAATTCCAAACTCAACGTCTGTTTTATCTCCACTTAATTTTTCTTTCGTGATAAATAGAAGGAAAGTAGATTCAAACCTACCTTGGTCTTTTATAATCATGGAATTGCCTGCCATTTTTATTTCACCGTTATGCGAAATCAATTTTATTTCCAAGGGCATTTCATTGTGTGTTTTGTTTACAATTTTAATGTTGTACACATTCGAAATAATATCGTTTTCATTCTCCTGAAACAGTAATCCCGGTGTTCTTAAAATGGTTGTTTCAATGTCGGGGCGCGAAAATAGCGTGTAAACAAAAAAGGAGAATATAATTAAAAGAACCGTAGAATATGCTTTGTTTCTTGCATTCCAAATTGTAGAACGACCTTCTTTAATATCCATCTCCGAAGCGTATCGTATTAAACCCGGAGGTTTTCCGGCAACGTGCATTATCTTATTGCACTGGTCGATGCAAGCGGTACAATTTATACATTCCAATTGCGATCCGTTTTTAATGTCGATTCCTGTTGGACAAACGGTAATGCACTGGTGGCAGTCGATACAATCTCCGTTGGTTTTTGCTCCGCGAGGTTCGCCGCGTTTGTAATCGTAGGTAACTACCACCGATTTTGAGTCGAGCAAAACACCCTGCATTCGTCCATACGGACAAACCATTGTACAAATTTGTTCGCGAAAATAAGAGTAAACAAAATAGAAAAAACCTGAAACAAGTAGCACAATCAGAAAACCTGAAAGATGTTCAGGAATTGGTTCAGAAGCAAACTGCATCCATTTTTCGTTGCCTATAAACCACATTAAAAACACGTTGGTTATGGTTAGCGAAATCAGTATAAATAGAAAATGTTTGACTGTTTTTTTTATTATTTTTTCGGTTGTCCACGGTCCGTTGTCGAGTTTGTGCCGCTTTTTATAATCGCCTTCAATTAAGTATTCAATTTTACGAAATACCATTTCCATAAAAATGGTTTGCGGGCATGCCCAACCACACCAAATACGACCAAATGTAACGGTAAACAGAACTACGAATAGTACAAACGAAAGCATTAAAAGTGCAAGAATAAAAGTGTCTTGCGCCCAAAAAATTGCTCCAAAAATTATAAATTTCCGACTGGCAATATCCAATAAAATAAAAGGATTACCGTTGAAACGTAAAAAAGGTGCGCCAACAAAAAACAACAGAATAAACCAACTAAAAATAGTTCGGCGCGTGTACCATTTCCCAGAAGGTTTTTTGGCATAAACCCACTTTCTCCCACCTCGCTCATTCATATTTATGGGGCGGTCTCTGAATGTTAGTTCTGCATCTTGCATTGGATTAGATTGAGAAATAAGGAAATTAAAATTTCAATTTAGCGTCATTCTGAGTGAAGTCGAAGAATCTCTCTATTTAAATATCTGATGTTTCGACTACACTCAACATAACAAACTATATCGATTGGTATTCAAGAAGATTCTCAGACTGTATTACTCACATTTGTTCCCTTGCGCATCTTTCGCATTTGCCGGATTAGTACCAGTCAGCGACTTTATATAACTTGCCACTTTCTGAATCTTGTCGTCGCTAATTTGTGCTTTAAATGCAGTCATGCCTTTTGCAGGGTTTCCGTTTTTTATCAAGTTAAAAACACTTTGGAAATCACAGCCGTTTAACGAATAATTATCGGTTAAGTTTGGTCCAACAGCATTTCCTTCGCCATTTAAACCATGACAGGCAAAGCAGTTCATCTCTTTATAAATGGTTTTACCCTCAGCTAAATCTGCTGCATCGGTAAGCAATACCAATTCGTCTGACGAAAGATTGGCAACCTGATATTTTTGGTCATGTTTTACTGATTTTCGAGCATATTCAGCATCCTGGTTGTCGCCAATATCTAACCAGAAATAGTAAGCACCATAAATAATTGAAATCCCAATTGTGATATAAAATAGCGCCATTATCCAACGTGGAGGTGGATTGTCAAGCTCTCTAATTCCATCATAATCATGATCCATTATATTCTCTTCGAGCTGGTTACTTTTTTTATCTTCTGTTGTCATTCCGTTAATTTTAAAGTTCCGATTTAACTGTTTTTTCAGAGTTATTGTCTTGCAAAATTGAATTTTTAATCTCCTCCATTTCTTTGTTTGGTCTTCTCATTGTACGAATAACAATGATCACAAACAACGAAAAGAAAATTAGCAGTCCAATAATATAGTAGATCTGAATTCCTTCAATATTCTCTAATAAATTGCTTACAATCTTCATCTGTTTTTATTTTTCTTGAAGCGTAATTAATATATAGCTAGCCAGTTGCAAAATCTGTTTTTCAGAAAGCTGATTTTTATAAGGAACCATTGCTTTTGCAATATTTCCTTCCGAAATTGAACGAACTACTTGTGCCGGTGAATTTCCATTTAACCATTCATCGTCGGTTAAGTTTGGGAAGGTGGCAATTCCTTTTCCTTCTTTGCCGTGACAAATCACGCAATTTTTTGCAAAGGTTTCTTTTCCTGCATCTAAATCAGCTTTTTCTGTTAGTAATTTCACATATAAAATTATTGGTGGAGCTGCGTGACCCGCTACCGGAACAGGAATTGCCAATTCAGGATTCATAATGTCTTTTCCCAATTTATGCATGTAGGCAATCATCGCAACCATTTCAGTAGTTGGTTTAATTTCAATGCCCGATGTTTTTAAATCAGCAACAATTATTGCGGCTTGTTTTTTCAATTCATCCACTGCAATTTCGTCGTAACCTTCGGCGTATGGAACGCCCAAAGTTTGCATTGCACGTATTTTTGCCGGAGTCATTTCTAAATCGATATCTTTTGTTGCAAACCATGCATAGTTGGGCATTATCGACTGTTCATTCATTTTCTGAGGATCCATAAAATGGTTGTAGTGCCAAGCTGCATTTTTGTACATCGGTCCACCAACTGCACCCGCTCTTGCCAAATCTGGGCCTGTTCTTCGCGAACCCCACTGGTATGGATGGTCGTAAACAAATTCTCCAATTTTCGAATACTCTCCATAACGGTCGGTTTCCCAACGGAACGGACGAATCATTTGCGAATGACAATTGTAACAGCCTTCAGAAATATATACATCACGGCCTTCCAATTCGAGCGGTGTGTATGGTTTTACCGATTCAATTGTAGGAACATTCGACTCAATAAATAGCATAGGAATTATTTCAACCGCACCTCCAATTGCCAAGGCAAAAAAGGCCAAAATTGAAAAACGAACCACTCTTCTTTCCAACCAACGATGAACTGTTTCTGTTAAAGGATTGCGGGCACCTTGTAAAACCAACGCCGGGGCTTCGGCAGCTTCGTTGTTAACAAACGAACCAATGGCCATGGTTTTAAACAGGTTGTAGGTCATAATTAAAAATCCAACCAAATATAGCAGCCCGCCAATAATCCGAATGCTGTACATTGGTAGTATTTGTGTTAATGTTTCGAGGAAATTTGGATAAGCAAGGAAACCTTCAGGAGTATATTCCTGCCACATTAGCCATTGTGTTACTGCCGACCAATATAATGGGACGGCATAAATTAGAATGGCAAGGGTTGCCAGCCAGAAATGTAAATTAGCCAGTTTTTCTGAAAATAATTTCGTGCGGAATAGTTTTGGAACCATCCAGTATAACATACCAAATGTAAGTCCACCGTTCCATCCCATTCCGGCGATGTGTGTGTGTGCAATTGTCCAGTCGGTAAAATGCGTTAATTGGTTTACCGTTTTTAATGCCATCATTGGTCCTTCGAAAGTTGCCATTCCGTAAGCCGTTACAGCAACTACCATAAATTTCAGACTGGCACTGTCGCGCACTTTATCCCAGGCGCCACGCAAGGTAAACAGTCCGTTTATCATTCCTCCCCACGACGGGGCAATTAACATTATAGAGAAGGTAACACCCAGCGCTTGAACCCAATCTGGCAAAGCCTGATACAATAAATGGTGTGGCCCAGACCACATGTATAAAAATATAAGCGACCAGAAATGAATAATTGAAAGTTTATAAGAATAGATTGGACGGTTTGCTGCTTTAGGAAGAAAGTAGTACATCAATCCTAAAAATGGTGTGGTCAGGAAAAATGCAACGGCATTATGTCCGTACCACCACTGCACCACAGCATCTTGTGCCCCGGCATAAACGGAATAGCTTTTAAACAACGAAATAGGAAGCTCAAACGAATTTACAACATGCAAAATGGCCACACCTAAAAATGTTGCCAGATACCACCAAATAGCGGCATAAATATGTTGTACGCGTCGTTTAATAATTGTACCAATCATATTCCAACCGAACGTAACCCAAATTAATGTGATTAAAATATCGATTGGCCATTCCAGTTCTGCATACTCTTTTCCGGTTGTAAAACCTAAGACCAAAGAAAGTGCGGCAAGTACAATAATGGTTTGCCATCCCCAAAAATTGATTTTGCTCAACAAGTCGCTGAACATTCTGGCTTTCAGAAGTTTTTGTATGGAATAATAAACTCCGGCAAAAATTGCATTGCCCACAAATGCAAAAATTATTGCGTTAGTGTGAACGGGGCGAACTCTTCCGAAAGTGGTGTATTCCAACCCAAAATTAAAAAATGGGAATGCCAGCTGAAGCGCAATTACAACCCCAACTAAAATACCCACAACTCCCCAAATTATGGTTGCCAGCGTAAATAGTTTTACAATTTTGTTGTCGTAATAGAATTTTTGATTTTCCATAAGAAGGATAGTTATTTTGTTATTTCGTCTGTTGTATTTGCATTGTTGTTTGTTGGTGGTTCATCGTCGAATAACATCCGTATCGAAGGTGTTTCGTTGTCGTCGAATTGCCCGGTACGGACAGCCCAAATAAATGCTCCCAAAAAAATGAGGGCAGCAAACAAACTCACTCCTATCAACAGATAAAAAATATTCATTTTAATGTGGGAAATATTATAGCTTACTGTACCTTTTAATTCTTATAATCAGAAATATAACATATGCAATGGCTAACCAGGCTGCCCCTGCTGCACCCAAATACGAAAGCAACAACCAGGGTTGAATATTTTCGTTAGTCGACCATAGTATTTCGCCCCCCTTTATAAGTTTTGGAATTTCTTTGAGTTTTCCAACTTTCGCTTTCTCCAGAATTAGCGGGTCAACTTCGTAATTTTCATCCAGGGCAATTATTATATTTACGTAACCTTCTTCGTCGCCAATAATGGTTTCAGGGATTGAAAATTCTGCTTTGCCACTTTCATCGGTTAGCACATTCCCAATTACAAGATCCCCAAAATATTTTTTTGTACTAATTATTACCGGGGCATCTTTGAGTTTTGCAAATGTGCCATTTTCATCGTATTCAGCAAAAATTTCCACCTTCCTTTCAGCTTCATTTACCAAAGCCATTAGTTTCGCTTTTATCGGTGGTGCTTCCACTAAAACAGGTTCTCCGTTTGGTTTGTAATTCATTATGTAATTAACCAATCTCCAACGGTCGTCTTCCGAAAGTGTGCTTTCGAATTGCGGCATGCCACCTTTTCCTGTAGTTATTTTGTAATACATTTGCCCCTCAGTATTCAAATGCATTTTTTCTGAAGCAACATCCGGGGGAATCGGAACTAACGGAAGTGCATTGTTTTTTCCTGCATCGCCGTGGCACGATTTACAATTCAACATATAAAGGCTTTTTCCCTTTTTTACATTTTCTAAATTGTATTCCGAAGGATTGGAAATACTTGCTTTATCAGCCGGAACAATCCACTCTTGCCCAAAACCTTGATGTGCCGATAAAAATAGTATTGCTGCTATTATTAAGTTTATTTTTTTATTCATGGCAAATTAGTTTCTAGGTTTTTCTGAAAGATATTTTTTATCGATTCCCTTCTCTTCTGCATATTCCCAAATGGTTATTACCGGAAACAGTTTGGCCAAAATTGAAATGATAGTTAGCGCTGCAAAAAAAGAGAATAACGTAATCATTATTTCAATGCTGGTTGGTTCGTAAGTATGAAAATTTGCAGGTACATTTTGCACGGGTAAAAACGGATGTTCCATGGTTGGAACAACAATTAAATACCGTTTAAACCAAGCTGAAACCAATACAAAAAACGAAATAATTGTAATGGGCAGTGGCTTTCTGAAATATTTGGATAACAGTAAAACTATGGGTAGTAGTAATCCAACTACCTGAACAATCCAAAACATGGCAGAGAAACTACCGGCAAATAAATTTTTAAGGTGAATACCTTCTGCCGATTTCATTTTATAACCAGGAACCAAAAATTCATTAATATTAAAATAGAGATAAACCAAACAAACAAAAACCAGAAGTTTTCCCATTTGGTCAAAATGAACATCTTCAAAATAATCTTTTAATCCATATCTAATACGGTAGGCGTACATCAACATAATTACGGCTGCTGATCCTGCAACAAATGCACCCGCTACAAAATAAGGTCCCAAAATAGTAGTGTCCCAACCCGAACGCAGGGTAGCTGCAAACAGCCACGAAGTAACCGTGTGAATTGATAACCCAACCGGAATAATAAGCAACATTAACACGCGCATGGCATGATAAACTGTTTTATATTGTTTTGCATTTCCTTTCCATCCCAATGCTAAAACGGTGTAGATTTTCATTTTCCATTTTGGAACTTCATTGCCCAAACGGTCGCGAAGTAAAGCCAAGTCGGGAATTAAAGGAATATAGAATAGTAATACAGAAATTGCAAGATAAGTGGTTACCACTGTTACATCCCAGATAATTGGTGAAGCAAATCTTCCATGTAAAAATACATTAAGAAACCGGTCGGGGCGTCCCATGTCCATAACAATAATTAGCCCTGCAAGTGCCACACCTGCTATGGCAACTTGCTCGGCAACCCGCGAAACAGGTTTAACCCATTCAATTTTAAGCAAGTGCATCGCAGAACTCAGTAAAAACCCAATTAAACTGATGGCAACAAAAAATACAAAATTGGCGATGTACATTCCCCACGAAATGTAATCGCGCATGCCTGTAACTCCCAGTCCTTCATCGATTTGAATAACCCATCCCCACAATCCAACACCAACAAACATTATTAAAATGAAAAACCAAAATCGGGTCAATTCATCTTTTTTTACAATCGAGCGAGTTAAATCGTGTGTTATTTTATCTAATAACTTTCTCGATTCCTCAGCAGATTCAATTTTTTTCATGTGTCAAAATTTATGTCAGTTATGCGTGATGGCTGTCAATTTCTCCTTCGAACGGGAAAGCCCTGTCTTTTGCAGGTAAATAATAAACCCGTGGTTTTGTTCCCAGTTCTTCCATTAAAGTATAAGCGGCATTATCTTTTATAAGTTTACTAAAAGTTGTAGTTTCTTGTGTAGTTCCGTTGGTAACGGCATCTTCATTTCGGTCGCCAAACCAGTAAACTCCATTGGGGCACGCCGAAACGCACGATGGAAGTTTACCTTCCCGTAATCGGTCGGCACTAAAAACACATTTCGAAATGGTTCCTTTTTTCTGTGGAACATTGGTTTCCATATTATAAGTTACTCCTTTGTATTTTTCTGCATCACGCGGTTCGAACCAGTTAAAAACACGGGCTGAGTACGGACAAGCAGCAATACAAAACCGACAACCAATACAACGTTCGTTGTCAATTAATACAATCCCATCTTCGCGTTTGAAGGTTGCATTTACCGGACAAACTTTTGTACATGGCGGATTGTCGCAATGTTGACAAGGTTTTGGCATGTAATACGGAGCGGTGTGCTCGGCATCTTGCATTTGCAATACATTAATGTGATGTTGCTCGGGCCGCAATTGATGGTGATTTTGGCAAGCACTCATACATTTACGAGCGTTCCGACATTTCGAAAGGTCGATAACCATTACCCAACTTTTTCCTGGAATACCTTCTCTTCCTCGTTTTTGATTTTCGGATAAAGAGGGCATGTCTGCAGGTTTTAACATAGATTTGTCAACCTCAACCAGCTCTCCACTAGATGTTAATAATTGGATTTTGTCTCCCGACGCAGTTTCCACACTGTTGCAGGAACTTAATATAGTTGAGCCGCCAACAACCCCGGCTGCGCCTAGCGATACTCCAAGGGTTTTCATGAAATTCCTTCGTGAATTATTTTTCATAAACAGACTTATTTTAAACGACTGTATTTCAGAGTCTCAGTTTGATTTTATAAACTTCCGAGGACGAATTTAGACATTATAAAGGAAGTATCAAATAGAAAAAATAGTGATTTAAAATAAAGATAACCAAGTCTTTAATTATTTAAGATGAGCTGTTTATGCATATTCGAGCATGTGTTGGATTTAATTTCAATCTTAAACAATTGATTTCTTCCAACATACTATTAATGCAATAAAAAATAATAACCTTCATTGAACATATTTTATTAAAAATTGTTTTTAATAGGTTTTTCTAAAAACAGGTAGTTTAAAACTCGAAGATGAAATGGATATAGGTTACATGTTGTATAGCATGTTTGTGTGCCTTATTTAGAATCGGCGTTATTTACATTAAGTATGCATTTAAGCTTGGATCATAATAATTTCTGAGTTGTTTAACCCCTTCGGGGCTGTGCTTTACTCTGCTTCATTTTCCGTGCGTTGCACACACGGTTATTCACATTTAATCCCTTCGGGATATTTCAGTCTAAAGTGTTTTTCAAAGCGAAAAAGGAAACTCTCCCATATCTCCCAATGTTCTATAAGATCCCGAAAGGGCTTAATTTTAATATTTGAAAAGGAGTACCCATAAAAATAAAAGAGATATGAGAAGTCCTGAAAGGACAAAATTTGAATAACCACCAGTGCGGCCGATGGAAAATACAATACATAATAGTATCAGCCCCGAAGGGGTTGAACACACTGTTGTATTGAAAAAATATATTGGAATTTAGATGACCAACTATTAAAAGAATCGGTATTATTTCAATCAGGAAATATTCACTCTCGTTTGGTTAAAAACTAACACAATCAAATGTTTTTGAATTGAAAAAGCAGGTTAATACTATTGCAGGCTAATTGGATGAAAAGCAGGCTGATTTTTTCAATCAAAAAAAACCTCTAAAAAATTACATTTTCCTTAAACATTAATCCCCGTTTGTGGTTTGTGTAAATAAAAACTTTAAGCCTTTTCGGTAAATTTGTTCTAAACGAAACAAGTCACTACATTTAATGGCATATAAATGAATGAATTTGGCGAGTTGTATTGCATGTCAAAAAAGCTAAACCGAATATAGATGAAAATTCAAATGATAAATTGTCGTAAGAAAATCAACCAATTCAGCTTGTTTTTTCTATTAATTTTAGTTTCAATTATTGCAGCGGGGCAAACAGTTGTTAATCCGGTAGCAAAAAATGACGATGTTGAAATTGGAGTTGTAGAGCACCTGGATGAGTATTTACCAGAGAATATTTCTTTAATAAATGAGAAAGGTGAGCAAGTATTGTTGGCCGATGTAATTGATAAGCCTACGGTTTTAAATTTTGTCTATTACCGTTGCCCTGGTATTTGTAGCCCGTTAATGGAAGCAGTAGCCAATGTTATGGATAAATCGGATTTAATTCCTGGTGAAGATTATCAGGTTGTAACCATTAGTTTCGACCCCAGTGAAACAATAGATTTGGGAATTCGCAAAAAAACAAACTACCTGAATTTAATGTCGAACAAAGTAGAAGAGGCTAAAAAAGGGTGGCTGTTTTTTACCAGCGACAGTGCAAGTATAATTCGTGCCACAAATGCCATCGGTTTTAAATATAAAAGAACAGGCACCGACTTTTTACATGCTGCTTCGTTAACAGTAATTAGCCCCGATGGCAAAATTACCCGCTACTTAAATGGGCTGTATTTTTTACCCTTCGAATGGAAAATGGCAATTATTGAAGCTTCGAAAGGGCAATCGGGAGCAACCTTAAATAAAGTGTTGCGCTACTGTTTTTCCTACGATCCGGTAGGGCAAACTTACGTTATGAATATTACCAAAATAACCGGCACAATTATTTTGTTTTTGGCCGGCATCTTATTGTTGGTTTTAGTTCTAAAACCCAAAAAAAAGATAATTTAAACTGAACTTTTATGCATAAATCAAAAGCTGAAAACGAAGCAAACTACCTGACGTACGAGGGTAAATACAAAGGTTTGCTTGGGTGGATTTTTTCAACCGATCACAAACGAATCGGGCTACTTTATTTGTATTCAATTGCCACTATGTTTACGGTTGGCGTTTTGCTTGGGCTAGCTATGAAATTGGAATTGTTGGCACCGGGGAAAACAATAATGGAAGCACAGACCTACAACTCCACATTTACGGTACACGGGGTAATCATGATTTTTATGGTTGTTGTGCCAGGCTTGCCGGCTGTTTTTGGAAACATTTTGTTACCACTTATGATTGGTGCCAAAGATGTATCATTTCCGAAACTAAATCTACTTTCGTGGTGGTTGTACGTTTTGGGTGTAATTTTAGTATTGTCAGCAATTTTGTTTGGCAGTGGCGCTCCAGATACCGGTTGGACCTTTTATGCTCCTTATAGTTTTAGGTCGGGATCAAACTTGCTACCCGCTGTTTTTGGTGCATTTGTGTTAGGGTTCTCATCCATACTTACCGGGTTAAACTTTTTGGTAACCATTCACAGGTTGCGTTGTCCCGGAATGAAATGGACAAAACTTCCTCTTTTTGTTTGGACCTTATACGGAACAGCCTGGATTCAATTGTTGGCAACACCTGTAGTTGGAATTACCCTAACATTGGTCGCACTCGAACGGATTTTTGGAATTGGAGTTTTCGACCCGGCTTTAGGTGGAGATCCCATTTTATATCAACATTTATTTTGGATTTATTCGCACCCAGCTGTATATATTATGATTCTTCCGGCAATGGGAGCCATCTCTGAAATTATTCCAACATTCTCGCAAAAACAAATTTTTGGTTACAAGGCACTAATTGCTTCAACAATGGCCATTGCATTTGTTGGCTATTTAGTTTGGGGTCACCACATGTTTACTGCCGGAATGAGTGGGACAGCACAATATTATTTTTCCATGCTTACATTTATTGTAGCAATCCCAAGTGCCATAAAAGTATTCAACTGGGTTTCAACCATGTATAAAGGTTCAATAAATGTACAAACACCATTGTATTGGGCAGCATCATTTATATTTGTATTCCTGATAGGTGGTTTAAGCGGATTGGTTTTGGGTGCATTGGCAGCCGATATTTATGTACACGATACTGCTTTTGTGGTCGCACACTTTCATTATATAGTATTTGGAGGAACAGGCTTCGCCTTTTTTGCAGCTATTCATTATTGGTTCCCAAAAATCTTTGGTCGTATGTACGACTCTGGTTGGGCAAATACAGGTTGGCTGGTATTTTTTATTGGATTTCTTACGTTGTACACCCCCATGTTTTATTTGGGAATGATGGGAATGCCAAGACGTTACTACGATTATTTGGATGAATTCCACAGTGGGAATATTCTTAGCACAATTGGATCGTGGATTATGGTAACCGGATTAATAATTATTGTTGCGAATCTTATTCGTTCAGCACGAAAAGGAGAACCGGCAGAAATGAATCCCTGGCACAGTAAGACAATGGAATGGACGGTATCATCGCCTCCTCCACTCGAAAATTTTGATGAAATTCCAGTTCTCGGAGAGAATGACGGACCATACAATTATAAATAATCCAAACTTTGATTATGGAACAAACAGAACATACTGAGCATGTCCATTACGATGCAGAAGCGTCGAAAATTGGGATGTGGTTGTTTATTTTTACGGAGCTTCTTCTTTTTGGCGGATTGTTTATAATCTACTCAGTTTATCGTTACATAAACCCTGAAGCCTTTCATTTGGCCGCATCCGAATTGAATACCAATATTGGTGCCTTAAATACCGTACTACTATTAATTAGTAGTATGACTATTGCCATGTCTACCACAACCTTGCAATTGAAAAAGAAAGGCGCAACATTAGGGCTTTTGGTAATTACTTGTATTATTGGAGTTGTATTTTTGGTGAACAAGTATTTTGAGTGGAGTTTAAAATTTGAACATGGTATTTGGCCGGGATCGGAACATTTGCTAAACAATTTTGGACAGGGAGAGATTTTGTTTTTTGGTCTCTATTTTGTTATGACCGGGCTTCATGCATTACATATAATAATTGGTCTTATATTTATTGTTGTAGCTGCATTGCGAGTTCAAACTGGTAGAGTGAACGAGAATCGAGCGTCTCTTCTCGAAAATGCCGGATTGTATTGGCATTTGGTCGATCTTATCTGGATTTTCTTATTCCCGTTATTTTATTTAATAACCTAATTAAACCAATATTATGTCTGAAGAGAAACACCATATTGTTCCATATAGAGTCTATATAATAATTTTGTTGGCACTGCTGGCGTTAACATTTGCTTCTATTGGAATTACAAGAATTGAATTAGGTGCATACACTGTAGCAGGTGCTATTATTTTTGCTTGCATAAAATCGTTTTTGGTTTTAACCTATTTCATGCACCTTAAATACGACAAGAAATACATTAAAATAATGGTAGCCTTTGTGTTTTCCATATTTGTTGTAGTGTTAGTTATTACATTTTTAGATTATTTATATAGATAGAGCATAGATATGTTTAGTCAAGAAGTCTCAAAAGCATCCAATTTTGTTCAAGGTGTAGATACCGCGTTCATCGTAATTTTAGGAATCTGTTTCGTTTTCCTGATTGGATTAACATTTATAATGATTTATTTCATTTATAAATACAACCGCAAACGAAATCCGGTTGCAACACAAATTCACGGAAGTGTAACACTTGAAATTGTTTGGACCGTTGTTCCATTTCTGCTTACAATAGTTATGTTTTACTATGGTTGGGCAGGTTGGGCACCCATGCAAAAAGCACCGAAAGACAGCATGGAAATTACTGTTTACGGGCGAATGTGGAATTTTAGTTTTGAATATGAAAACGGAAAAAGAACGGATACACTTTATTTACCAAAAGATAAGCCGGTAAAACTAAACTTAGTTGCAATGGACGTGTTGCACAGTTTATATATTCCTGCATTTCGTGTTAAGCAAGATATGGTTCCCAACATGAAAAATAATTTTATGTGGTTTGAACCTCAAAGAGTTGGGATTTACGATATATTTTGTGCCGAATATTGCGGGCTGCAACATTCTTATATGACTGCTGGTGTTAAAGTAATGGAGGAAAAGGATTTTACTAATTGGCTGGTAGATACTACTAAAGTAGCAGTTGTAAATATCGATTCGCCTGCAGTTACCGGAAAACGAATTATGCAAAATATTGGTTGTTTTGCATGTCATACCATCGATGGTTCAAAGCTAGTTGGTCCAAGTTATAAAGGTATCTGGGGAGAGGAGCAAACAGTAGTTTCAGGAAGAGAGACACGTCATGTAATTGTGGATGAAGATTACATTAGAACTTCAATTTACGATCCGAATGCAGATATTGTAGAAGGATATAAAAAAGGGTTGATGCTTCCCTACCAAGGGCAACTTTCGGAAGACGATATTGTAAATATTATTGAATACCTTAAAACGGTGAAATAGTTTTAATAGTAAAGAAGTTGCAGTTATCAGTCGCAGTTATCAGTAGGTAGGGCACAGGTTTATTTTTTGTTCACCTAGTTAATGAGTTGGGAATTAGTATTAATAGAATTTTTAGGTTTGAAATCTTTATTGAAAATTATATTTGAGTTGGGCAAAGTACGCATTTCTTTGCCCATTGCTTTATCTGCATTTACCGGTTATATAATGTTTACCGGTGCATTAGACAGGCAGGGTTGGTTGTTGACTTTAGGCGTATTTTTAATGTCGTGCAGTGCCAGTGCACTAAATCATTGGCAGGAACGCGAAATTGATGCAAAAATGCCACGCACTAAAAACCGGCCCATTCCATCAGGTAAAATTAGTGCAAACGCAGCTTTTGGAGTTGCAGTAAGTTTTGCAATAAGCGGCTCTATTATACTTTTTCTAACCAACCCAATTATGGCATTAATCCTTAGCTGGGCAACACTTTTTTCGTACAATGCGGTTTATACTCCGTTAAAAAAAATATCTGCTTTTGCCGTTATTCCTGGTTCAATGGTTGGTGCTTTGCCACCAATGATTGGTTGGGCTGGAGCTGGAGGTAGTTTAACGTCGGAAGTAATATTATTAGTAGCCAGTTTCTTTTTTATCGGTCAAATTCCGCATTTCTGGTTGCTGTTAATGATGTTTGGCGACCAGTACAAACTGGCAAACCTACCCAGTTTAAATCAGATTTTTAGTGAAGGACAAATCAAACGAATTACATATACCTGGGTATTAACAACCGTGGCATCGGCACTGTTAGTAATCTTTTTTGTTTTCAGCAATAAAATTTTAATGTTTGTGTTGCTTTTTTATACTTTTTATCTGCTTAGTTCATTAACAATTTCTGTACTTGTTAAAAAGGAATTAAAAGTGCGCTCGGCTTTTTTTAAGCTCAATTTTCTCTACCTTTTTATGATGTTCTTTTTAATTGCAGATGCCTTGTTACGAAAATAAACCCTCGGTGAAACTTCGTGTAATCTTTGCAGTACTTTGGGGC
>JABMPI010000542.1 GCA_013203755.1 Bacteroidota bacterium | reverse complement strand
GTCATAAGGTTCACATCTTTACTAGCTAAATGAGAGTTTCAATATCAATTCCCCACGTTTAAATCCCATAATCAAAGCCAACTCCAGCCACCCACTTCCACTTAAACCCCTTTTAATTTTTCAATGATTTAAGCCTTTACATTTGGTTAAAAGGCAGGAAAAAACCTGCCCGAGTATTAACCAAATTGTAAAAAAATGAAAGAAAAAGAGTACGGCTAAACCATGATTTGATTTCACATAAGAGGCCTCGTCTCTCCCTAAAAATCCAGTTAAAATATTAGTAAAACTGCTGTACCGATTTTTTATCGGTGTGGCACAAAACAAATCGTTATGAAAAAAATCAATTCAATAAAATTATCATTCACTTTAGTATTCTCATTAATGGCTTCGGCTTTGCTGGCCCAGGGTGATGGTTCTGCAGGAATCACCGAAGCAACCAGTATGGTAACTTCATATTTCGACCCGGCAACCAATCTCATTTATGCCATCGGGGCAATTGTTGGTTTAATTGGAGGCGTAAAAGTTTATAGCAAATTCTCCAGTGGCGACCCCGACACCGGGAAAACAGCAGCTTCATGGTTCGGAGCCTGTATCTTCCTGATTGTGTCTGCTACCATTTTACGTTCCTTCTTTTTGTAAGAACCATGGCAAGTTATTCAATCAATAAAGGGGTAAACAAACCCGCTGAATTCAAAGGCCTGCAAAGCCAATACCTGTTCATTTTCGCAGGTGGTTTATTGGCTTCGTTCATACTATTTATTGTTTTATACATGGCCGGAGTGAACCAGTGGCTTTGTATTTTCTTTGGTGTAATCCTGGCTTTTCTTGTTATCTGGCTCACAATTTCGTTAAATAAAAAGTACGGTCAGTTTGGCTTGATGAAGTTACAGGCAATAAACAATTTTCCCCGAAGGATTATCAACCGCCGGAGTATTCCAAAACTGTTCACCCAAAAACGAAAGGAGCTGGTATGAGAAACACATTAAAAGCTGCTACCCTTGAAAGTAAATTTCCGTTGCTTTCGGTTGAACAGGGATGTATCATCAGCAAAGATGCGGATATAACTATTGCTTTTCTGGTGTCACTGCCGGAACTGTTTTCGCTTACTTCGGAAGAGTATGAAGCCATTCATTCGGTTGGAACAAGGCAGTAAAGGTTTTACCCGATTATTCCATTGTCCACAAACAGGATTGGTTCATTCAGGAGAATTATCGTTCGGAAAATCAGGAACAGGATTTAAGTTTTTTAAGTTCCTCTTTTGAAAGGCACTTTAATGAACGGCCATACCTGAACCACACCTGTTATCTTTTTCTGACCAAAACGACCAAAGAGAGAAGCAGGCAGCGAAGCAATTTTAATTCGTTGAGCCGTGGTTTTATCCTTCCCAAAGAGATAAAAGACAAAGAAACGATTTTCCGGTTTGTGGAATCGATAAACCAGTTTGAGCAAATTATAAACGACAATGAGTTTGTTCAGCTTAGCCGTTTATCGACTGATGAGATTGTGGGGACTGATAAAAATCCGGGAATCGTGGAAAAATATTTTTCGCTCTCTCAGGGGAAAAGTAATTGTTTACAGGATATCACATTAAATCCCGGCGAATTAAAAATAGGGGACAACACCCTGATACTTCATACCCTTTCCGATTTGGATGACTTGCCTTCAACGGTGGCAACGGAGAGCAGATACGACAAGCTCTCGACAGACAAGAGTTCTTGCTTGCTTTCTTATGCCGCCCCGGTTGGTTTGCTATTGCCTTGCAACCACATTTACAATCAGTATTTGTTTATCGATGACCATTCGGACAATCTTAGCCGATTTGAAAAGATGGCCCGGAACATGCACTCTTTGTCGAGGTACAGCCGTGCCAACCAAATCAACAAACAGTGGTTGGAGGAGTACCTGAACGAGGCGCACAGCAAAGGGTTGATTTCCGTTCGTGTCCATTGCAATGTTTTGGCATGGAGCGATAAACCGGAGGAACTTCGGCGAACTAAAAACGATGTGGGTTCGCAACTAGCCCTAATGGAATGCAAGCCGCGTTACAATACCGTGGATACCTCTGCCCTGTTTTGGGCAGGTATTCCGGGTAATTCTGCCGACTTTCCTTCCGAGGAATCGTTTTACACTTTCACCGAACAGGCTTTGTGTTTTTTCACCAACGAAACCAATTACAAAAGTTCCTTGTCGCCGGTGGGGATAAAAATGGTTGACCGTTTAACAGGCAACCCTTTGCATCTGGACATTTCAGATTTACCCATGAAAAAGGGAATCATTACTAACCGAAACAAGTTTATCCTTGGACCATCAGGAAGTGGAAAATCCTTTTTTACCAACCACATGGTTCGGCAGTACTACGAGCAGGGTGCGCATGTTCTTTTGGTGGATACCGGAAACAGCTACAAAGGATTATGTGATTTAATTCATTATAAAACAAGGGGCGAAGACGGGGTTTATTTTACCTACACCGAGGAAAACCCGATTGCGTTTAATCCATTTTACACCGATGATGGTGTGTTCGACATTGAAAAAAAGGAAAGCATTAAAACGCTAATCCTTACCCTTTGGAAAAGCGAAACGGAAGCTCCGGCACGCTCTGAAGAAGTGGCTTTGTCAAATGCGGTTAATCTGTATATCGAAAGGTTAAAATCGGATGGTAAGATGGCTCCGTCTTTTAATACATTCTATGAATTTGTCCGTGATGAATACACCGAAACTCTCACCTCAAAAAAGGTGCGTGAAAAGGATTTTGATGTGGCTAACTTTCTGAATGTACTTGAACCTTATTATCGTGGAGGGGAATATGATTACCTGCTGAATTCAGAGAAACAAATGGACTTGCTCAACAAGCGGTTTATTGTTTTTGAATTGGATAATATCAAGGATAACAAGGTTTTATTTCCCATTGTTACCATCATCATTATGGAGGCGTTTATCAATAAAATGAGGCGTTTGCAAGGGATCCGTAAGATGATATTAATTGAGGAAGCATGG
>JABMPI010000541.1 GCA_013203755.1 Bacteroidota bacterium | reverse complement strand
TATAAACATATTACTGCAGAGGAACTTCAGGAAGTGGAAAATATGGCAGGACTATTTTTTGCTCCACAGTAAATTTGTATTGCAATGGGGTGGGGTGCTGACTTACTGGAATATTTTAAAACTTCAATCGAAACGCTGGACACGGATGATGTGCTTTGTCAACACTACTTTAAAGGCCGCATTTCATCAGAAATAGAATTACGACAATCCATAAAACAAGCAGCCAGGAATGGAAGCAATCCGGCTCAGGTTACCATGCTCTCTTTTCAACAAAATTCAAAAGTATGAAACACGCACTTGTAGAACATAACTATCAGCTCATAAAACAACACATCGTTGACCCGGAGAACACCCGGCTTTCTTCCGAAATGCAGTTTCAGCTTGACCGACTTCTTTCAGCGGCCAAACTATTGGATAAAAATCCAATTAAAAAACATGCTGTTGCTTTGCACCGGCGAAAGTTTCCTTCCATTAATACCGCAACGGCTTACAGAGATTTAAATGAAGCTGCAAGACTCTATTCCACCTTTCATGATTTTGATTGGGATTTCTGGCAGGGTTGGATATTAAAGGACATTACCGATAACATCAATAAGTGTAGAGCAACCAACACATCACAGGACAGAAAGATTATTGCCCAGGAACATGCCAATCTTTTAAAAGCCATTGGTGATAAACCTTCCGACATTGAGGATCCAACAAGGCATGAGAAACATCAGTATTTTATCATGGTGCAACTTGGAAAAGATAAAGTAACCGTGGATTTGGAAAAATTAAAAGCTGCTCCTGGTACAACAATAAAAGAATTAAACAAACTTCTTTTTTCGGGACATGACATTGATGATGTGGAAGCAGAAGAAATTATGAATTCATGAACAAAGTACCGGTTTCATTAAATAGCTCTCAGCTTATTTCTGTAGTCAATAATGCAAAAAGCCAGGTTGATATACATGGGCGCGGTACAGGTAAATCCTATATTATCGGATGGGAAATAAACAATATCGTACGGCACATGCCGCGCTCAATAACCTCCATTACAGGAAGAACATTCGGACAGATCCTTACCCGGACCTTACCCTCCACCATGAAATTCCTGGAGCAGCTTGGATATACCAAAGATGTGGATTATGTAATCGGTAAAAAACCACCGGCTAACTTTAAGGATTCCTATGAGAAAATAAACAAATACGACAACTTTATTTCATTCCAAAATGGAACAGGATTTCTTATGCTTTCTCAGGAAAGGCAAGGTTCTAGTCGTGGTCCTAATCTTGACCGGGAAATTGTGGACGAAGCCCTGACCCTTATCAAATCCCGTTACGATGAAGAAGTTTCTCCGGCTAACCGTGGTAACGAAGAACACTTTGGTTATAAAAGTGGTAATCCTGTTTCTCAGCATCATGGAATTCGTTATGTCTCCTCCATGCCTTATTCTCAGGAACAAAAATGGTTGCTGGATTTTGGCAACTACTACGAAGAAGAAGCGGGCATCCAAATCTTTGATGTGTGGAACCGCATAGTTAAACTACAACTGCAACTTATTCAGGCAAAAATAAAAGAGGATGTCCATCTCTTTAAACAGTTGTGGAACGAAATCAACCGGCTTAAACTGCAGATTGTCCCATTCGCTTCAAAAGCAGGACTGCTTTTTACGCTTGCCAATGCCTTCGATAACATCGAAAACCTTGGTTTTTCTTATATCGTGAGAGAATATGAGAAACAATCCATCCTTACTTTTATGGTGGAAATCCTTAATTGGATTGTGGATAAAGTGGAAGATTGTTACTACCACATCGACAACCAAAAACATGTCTATTATGATGCTACAAATGATGATTTTATTACCTCGTTTGCTCAACACAACAATTACGATCCTAAACTGTTGGAAGCTCCTGATTGTCGTTTTGATTTGGATTGTGACCCTTCCAGACCTTTGGAAGTTACTCCCGACTGGGGTTCAAGTATCAACCTCTTTTCAATAGGTCAGGAGAGAAACTTTAATTTTGCAACTAAGTTGGTTGAACCGGTTGATTGTGTTATCAATGAATTTTACAACAAACCGCAGGAGACAAATATCCCGATGATTAATGAGTTAGTGCAACAATTCAATAACTATTACAAAGAACACCCAACAAAAGAGATAATCTATTACCGGGATAGATATGGAGATTCCAGACAACCAAACGTGAAAAATTCAAGTTCATTCAACCACCAGGCTATCCAGCAGTTGGAGAAATCGGGTTGGTTGGTAATCCCTAAATCGCATCGCGGTATGGAACCTCCCCAACATGACAAGTATTTACTCTGGGTAAACATTCTCAAAGGGAGCGATAAACGTTTTCCTACTGTAATCTTTAATGGTAAAAAATGTAAGTACACCCTAATTTCCATGAACAATACCAAAGTGATGGAACGAAATGGGAAGTTCCAGAAAGATAAAAGTTCTGAAAGAAGTAAAAAGATATTACCCGAAGAAGCGACTCATTTTTCTGATGCTGTGGATAAAAGGATTTGGACAAAGTATGGTGAACTATTGCTTCGTTACCAATCTTCTTTTGTGGATGCAAGACTTTAGGTGCAGACAAAACCCTTTGGAATAACTGTAAAGGAGCTGGATTGCAATCCCGATTCCATATTCTGAAACGAGCATGTATCCGTCACTTGACTGAGCACGCTGGAGTATCATTGTAAGCGAGTTACATCGAATACCGTTGAAAACTTTAAATTATAATGAGAAAACAAATCCAATTGTTCCTGCAGCCATTCCCATTTTTCGCGCTAAACTCATAATTCGTTATTGTCACACTCTGCTAAAAATGTGAAACGCTTCGGAACACCCACACAAGAGTCTGTTTGTTTTTCCCATCCATTCCCAAAAGGTCATTCCTGTTCAAAACAAAAAGACACTTGCCTTTCCCTGCCCGGAAGAAAAACAAAACAAAACAAAAAAATATCAAACAATTAAACAATCAAACAAACAAACAAACAAACAATCAATAGGACTGTTGTTTGTCTTGCAAGTTCGGTTAATAATACAATTTAATTGAATAGTGTCGCATATTCGACAACTCGCTAAGCGGTTCGAAACCGCTAAGCGATTAGCATTTTCAATTTAGGTTAAGCGGCAAGTTAAAATCAAATTAGTATAACTTAAAACAGTTTGCAAATTTACGGGTAGTCACACGCAGACCTGTTCCAAACAAAGTAATAATACAACGACCACAACAACAAC
>JABMPI010000540.1 GCA_013203755.1 Bacteroidota bacterium | reverse complement strand
TTAAGATTGCTTCATCCTCGTACCTCGTCTTCGCAATGACGTCATTCCGAGAAGGAACGACGAAGGAATCTTTCCCGTAAATTCTGGTTTGACTTGACACTAGTCCTTGACATTTTCTTATCAAAGACTCAAAACATAGAGTTTGATGTTGCTAACCCTTGCTATATTAAAGTAACAATAGCTGCAAAAATTAATTAATCCGGCATTCTCGTGTGTGTTTTTACAACATAAAAATCCATCAGACTTAAAACAGGATACTAAAGGACAGCCCGGTTCATTCACTTTTGTTAATTTGCACTCTTAAATTTGAATAGATTACAATGAGCATAAATAAAAGCATTTTCGCAGATTTCCCTGAAACTCAGGAATTATTGGATTGGAACAAAACTCAACCACAACAAACAGTTCCCGACATAAACGGGCATATTCACACACCCCACTCGTTTAGTGCTTTTTCAGAAATCAACCAAGCATTTGAATTGGCAAAAGCTGAAGGTGTAAGTGTTTTGGGAATCAACGATTTTTACACCACCGACGGTTACAACGAATTTGCAACTTTGGCCGTTGAGAACAAAATCTTCCCGCTATTCAATATTGAATTTATGGGATTGCAAAACGATTTGCAGGAAGCCGGAGTTCGTGTAAACGACCCAAGTAATCCGGGGCGTACCTATTTTAGTGGAAAAGGATTAAACCAGCCTGCCAAAATGAGTGATGCTTCATTCAAAAAAATAGCAGATTTACAAAAGGAAAGTAATAACCAGACCTTTGAAATGGTGGAAAAGCTAAATGTTTTTCTTGCTGAAATTGGAACCGATATTCAGTTTGATGCTGCAGAAGTACAACATAAACTGGCTAAAAATCTTTTTCGCGAAAGACACATTGCACAGGCTATTCGTATTGCGGTTTTCGAAAAAGTTGAGAGGGAAACGGAAAGGAAAGATTTACTCACAAAAATATTTTCAGGGAAAGAGATAAAATCGGATATAAATGATGTTGCCGGATTGGAGAATGAAATCCGTGGTAACCTGCTAAAATCTGGTGGCGCAGCTTTTGTTCCCGAAGATCCAAAAGCATTTCTTTCGTTAGAAGAAATAATGGAAGTAATTATTGATGCCGGCGGAATTCCTTGCTACCCGGTTTTATTAGATTTTGGCAATGGAAATTTTACCGATTACGAAGGCAACAAAGAGCAACTGCTACAAACGCTGCAAAGCAAAAACATTTTCAGCGTTGAGCTTATTCCGGGTAGAAACGATTTTAATATTCTGAAAAACTTTGTAAAATATTTCTACGAAAACGGGTTTGTAATTACCTTTGGTACCGAGCACAACACACCAAAACTAGATCCCATGAAAATTAGCTGTGGCGGAGGTATTGATTTAGATGATGAGCTAAAACAAATTAATTACGAAGGAGTAGCTGTTGTTGCGGCACATCAATATTTAGTAGCCAAAGGCGAAGAAGGATACTTGAAAAACGGCATTGCTAAAGTTGATGAAAAGGAATATTTTATTGAATTAGGGAAAGCAGTAATTGCAAAGTTTTTAGAAATATAATTTGAAAACCAACTCAGGGTTCTCTGTAAAAATCTCTGTTTTCTCTGTGGTAAAAAAAATAATTAACCACAGAGGACACAAAGAAGACACAGAGTTTCGCAGAGAAAAGACATAAAAGATGAATCAGGGAGTAAAAGATTTAATAGAAGTTTCGAGGTTTTACGGACTTAAAAAAGAATACGTAATTGCCGGCGGTGGCAACACATCTTACAAAGACGAAAAACACCTTTGGATAAAAGCCAGCGGTGTCAATCTGAGTGATATCGACGAAAATGGATTTTGTGTGCTCGATCGCGAAAAACTAAACGACATTCCCAACCAGCAATTTTCTGCCGACCCAACTCAGCGCGAGGAGGAGGTAAAAAATGCTTTGCTAAACAGTCGCATTGATCCAGGCTCCGGATTACGCCCCTCGGTAGAAACGTCGTTGCATAATCTGTTTAACTTCAGTTTTGTGGTTCACACCCACTCCACTTTAGTAAACGGTTTAATGTGCAGCAATTTGGCAGCCGAAAAAACCCTGGAGATTTTTGGAGAGGAAGTACTTTACATTCCGTACACCGATCCCGGTTATATTCTATTTGTAGCCATCGACGAAGAGATTAAAAAATACAAAACAAAATTTAATAAAGAGCCACAAATTGTGCTACTTCAAAACCATGGTATTTTTGTAGCAGCCAATTCCATCGACGAAATTAACGGCATTTACGCCGGAGTTAAATCACAATTAAAAAGAGCTTTTGAAGTTTTTCCTGAGGAGCTTGACCTTCCTGTTTCAGAAAAAATGGCTGAAATTGTACCTGCAATTCGTATGCTTCTTTCTGAAGAGAAACTTAAAGTTGCCTCGGCAATTAACAGTTCGTGGATAAACAAATTTATTTCTAACAAAACAGCATTTAAGAAAGGGCTTGAAAAACCTTTCAACCCCGATCAAATGGTTTATTGTATGTCGGAATACCTGTTTATTGAAAACAACGATACAGACACAATAATTGAAGAGGCAAAAACAAAAATTGCTGATTTTAAAACCAGAAAAGGAGCAGCTCCAAAACTTATTTTTATTCAAAATGAAGGCGTAATTGTATCTGAGGATTCAGCCGTTTCGGTTGGCTACTTAAAAGATATGGTAAACGACTTTTGCCAAATTGCTACTTTAGCAGAAAACTTTGGAGGGTCTCATCCTTTAACCACAGAGCAAGCCTCATTTATTGAAAACTGGGAGGTGGAAAACTACCGCAAAAAGATTTCGTTGGGCGGAAAAGCGCAAGGCCGGGTTGAAAACAAAGTTGCAATTGTAACCGGTGCAGCACAAGGTTTTGGAGCAGGAATTGCCGACTTGATGTTTTCCGAGGGAGCCAACGTAATTATTGCCGACATGAACGAAGAAAAAGGCCGGGAATTTGCTGCAGAACTCAATTCAAAAGAGACTAAAAACAGAGCCCATTTTATAAGCGTAAACGTTTCTGATGCTGAATCGGTAAAAAATCTTGTTCAGCAAACCGTAATACATTTTGGAGGATTGGATGCCATGATTTCCAACGCTGGTATTTTACGTGCCGGCAGTTTGGACGAAATGGACCAGGCAACTTTCGAATTAATGACAAAGGTAAATTACACCGGATATTTTCTTTGCGCCAAATACGCACAAACAATTATGAAAATCCAGAGTAAAATTGATGCCAATTATTACATGGATATCATTCAAATAAATTCTAAATCGGGGTTAAAAGGAAGCAACAAAAATTTTGCTTATGCCGGTGGAAAATTTGGTGGAATTGGTTTAACACAGTCATTTGCACTGGAATTAATGCCGTTTAATATTAAGGTAAATTCCATTTGTCCGGGCAACTTTTTTGACGGTCCGCTTTGGAGCGATCCCGAAAATGGATTGTTTGTACAATATTTAAATGCAGGAAAAGTGCCGGATGCCAAAACCATTGACGATGTAAAAGCGTTTTATGAAGCACAGGTTCCTGCCGGTCGTGGTTGTACTGCTGAAGATGTAGCAAAAGCCATTTTTTACGTAATCGATCAGGAATACGAAACCGGACAGGCAGTGCCGGTTACGGGTGGGCAGAATATGTTGAAATAGAAGAAAGTAGTAAGTAGTAAGTAAAGAACAGAAAAAAGTAGTCAGTGCTTGTATTTAGTGAAGTAAAATATTAGAACGTCATGCTGTCCGTCAACCGACGGACGGAATGACGGGAAAATAAATGTTCTTTTCTAATTACTCATATCTCACTACTCAAATCTAAAATAAAATGAAAACAAAAGCAGTTCGATTATACGGGAAGAGTGATTTGAGATTGGAAGAGTTTGAACTTCCGGCGATTAAAGACGATGAGATTTTGGCAAAAGTAGTTTCCGACAGCATTTGTATGTCGAGCTGGAAAGCTGCAATTCAAGGGGCAGACCACAAACGTGTTCCGAATGATGCCGCTGAAAACCCAACAATTATTGGTCACGAATTTAGTGGCGAAATTATTGAAATTGGCGCCAAATGGCAAAATAAATTTAAGGTCGGACAAAAATATTCCATTCAGCCTGCCATTTATTACGAAGATGGCCCGGTGGGTGTTTTGAGTGCGCCAGGTTATTCTTATAAATACATTGGTGGTAATGCAACTTATGTTATCATCCCAAAAGATGTGTTGGAGCAAGATTGTTTGCTGGCCTACGATGGCCCTGGTTTTTATCCGGGTTCGTTGGCTGAGCCGCTAAGTTGTGTAATTGGCGCCATGCATGCCAACTACCACACCAACCCGGGTTCCTATGTTCACAACATGGAAATTGTAGAGGGTGGTAAAATGGCAATTCTTGCCGGTGTTGGTCCGTTGGGACTAGCTGCAATTAATTATGTAATAAGCAGGCAAGACAGAAAACCTTCGCTTTTAGTGGTCACCGATATTTCGCAGGAACGTTTGGACAGAGCTGCCGAGATTTTCCCAATTGACTGGGCAAAAGAAAACAACATCGAATTGATTTATTTGAACACCGGAAATGTTAAAAACCCAATTTCTACCTTAAAGGAACTTTCTGGCGGAACAGGTTACAACGACGTTTTTGCTTTTGCTCCGGTTACTCCGGTTGTTGAACAAGGCGATGCAATTTTAGCCGCCGACGGATGCCTCAATTTTTTTGCAGGACCAAGTAACACCGAGTTTTCAGCAAAAATGAATTTCTACAACGTACATTATGCTTCAACCCACATTGTTGGAACATCGGGTGGAAATACCAGCGACATGCTGGAAGCACTTGACATTATGAAAAAAGGACTGGACCCGGCAGGATTGGTAACACACATTGGAGGGTTAAATACTGTAATTGACACCACTCTGGATTTACCAAATATACCAGGAGGAAAAAAACTGATTTATACGCACAAAGACCTGCCTCTTACTTCAATTTACGATTTTGAGGAATTGGGAAAAGAGAATCCTTTTTATGCCGACCTTGCTAAAATATTAAGCAAAACAAAAGGACTTTGGAATGTGGAAGCAGAAGAATATTTATTGGCAAACGCTCCGGAGATTTAAATTGAAATAACCTTTTCCAAAGTTTTGAACTTTGGAAAAGGTATTCTCAATCTTCATATTAAATAAGGTTAATAAGGTTTGTGATGCTTACATTATAATTAGCTACTAAGGTTTAAACCCTAAAGATAAGGTTTTTATGAATCTGAAACCACAACTCCTTTCCTCTTCCCACAGAAATTGCGTTTTAAATTGACATTTTTTTAAACCTTATCCTAAAAGAATAACCTTAGTAGCCCTGAATTATCCCCCATAAAAACGACCTTATTCACCTTATTGTTTCTTTAATGAATCCTGATAATGTTTGATGAACAGTTGATATTCATCTTCGAAACTATGTGTTTTGTGATGCTTACATTATAATTG
>JABMPI010000539.1 GCA_013203755.1 Bacteroidota bacterium | reverse complement strand
CTACTAAGTAAGCCATTCTGAAAAGAGTGGCTTTTTTATTATATAGTAAAATTAATATGTTATGGCACATAAAGCAGGTTTTGTAAACATTATCGGAAATCCGAATGTTGGTAAGTCGACGATAATGAATGCGTTGGTGGGAGAGAAATTATCGATTATCACCAAAAAAATGCAGACTACACGGCACCGGATTAAAGGGATTGTGAGTGGCGAAGATTTTCAGATTGTATATTCGGACACCCCGGGAATTTTGAAACCCAACTATAAGTTGCAGGAGTCGATGATGAAGTTTGTGGATTCGGCACTTGTTGATGCCGATATAATTTTGTTTGTTACCGATGTAATTGAACAACCGGATAAAAATCCTGATTATATTGAAAAAGTACGCAAATCGAACATGCCGGTTATTGTGCTGATTAATAAAATTGATTTGTCGAATCAGGATGAGGTGGTAAAGCAATTCGACTATTGGACAAATATATTTCCGGGAGCTGATGTTTTTCCAATTTCGGCACAGGAGAAATTTAATATTGAACCAATTTTCGATCGTATTTTAGAATTGTTGCCAGAAGCTCCGGCGTTTTTCCCGAAAGATGAATTGACCGATAAAAATGAACGTTTTTTTATGCAGGAGATAATTCGAGAGAAAATTTTGTTGAATTATCAGAAAGAGATTCCATATTCGGTGGAGGTTGAGATGGAAGAGTTTAAGGAAGAGGAAAAAATAATTAGAATGCGTGCGGTTATTTATGTGTCGCGCGACAGTCAAAAAGGGATAATTATTGGGCATCAAGGAAAAATGCTTAAAAGAGTGGGGACAGATGCCCGAAAAGATGCAGAGGAATTTTTTGGGAAGAAAATTTTTATGGAGTTGTATGTTAAAGTTGCCAAAGAGTGGCGAACTCAAGACAACCACCTTAAGAAATTTGGATACGACGCGATTTAAGAAAGTATTCAGTCACAGTTAAGACAAGGCACGCCTTGTCTTTGTTATTGACAAATAAAAGGGAACCAATCTTCCCGAAACAAAATGGGATTTATCCATTAAATTAGAAGAAAAAAAGAAATGAGCAGCAGGATAGTAGCAATAGTAGGAAGACCAAATGTTGGGAAATCGACACTTTTTAACCGTTTGATTGAACAGCGAAAAGCAATTGTTGATGCAACAGCCGGTGTAACACGCGATCGGAATTATGGAAAAGGAGAGTGGAATGGCATTGAATATTCATTAATTGATACCGGTGGTTATGTTGTGAATTCGGAAGATATATTTGAATCTGAGATTAATAAACAGGTGCATTTAGCAATAGACGAGGCAGATGTTATTCTGTTTGTTGTGGATGTTGAATCTGGAACAACTGACCTGGATGATGCTATTGCAGCACTTTTGAGAAAAAGCAGTAAAGATGTTGTTGTAGCTGTAAACAAGGTAGATAATAATGCCAGAATTGTAGATGCACAGGAATTTTACGGCTTGGGTTTGGGTGAAATATTTTGTGTTTCGTCGATGACGGGAAGTGGAACAGGTGAAATGCTTGACCAGTTGGTAAAAAGTTTTCCTGCAGTTGAAGAGGTTGAAAATGAGGAAACATTATTGCCAAGTTTATCGGTTGTTGGACGTCCGAATGTTGGAAAATCGTCGTTTATTAATGCCTTAATTGGCGAAGACAGAAACATTGTAACCGATGTTGCCGGAACAACCCGCGACTCGATTCATACCCGTTACAATAAATTTGGTCACGACTTTATGATAGTTGACACCGCCGGATTGCGTAAAAGGGCAAAAGTACACGAAGACCTTGAGTTTTATTCTGTTTTACGATCGGTGCGTACCATTGAAAATTCGGATGTTTGTTTGCTGTTAATTGATGCCGAACGGGGTGTTGAAGCGCAAGATGTACTATTTTTAATCTAATTGTTCGGAATAAAAAAGGAGTAGTTATTTTGGTGAATAAGTGGGATTTGATTGAAAAAGATACCCATTCTACTAAAAAGTATATCGAAGATATTAAAGAGAAGTTGGCCCCGTTTAAGGATGTACCAATTCTGTTTATTTCGGCACTTACCAAGCAGCGTGTACACAAAGCTTTGGAAACTGCAATTGATGTAAACGAAAGCCGCAAACGAAGAATAAAAACTTCTCAATTAAATGAAGTGCTTTTAGCGGCCGTTGAATCATACAGTCCTCCTTCGGTTAAAGGGAAACAAATTAAAATTAAATATGTAACGCAGTTGCCATCGCGAACTCCGGCTTTTGCACTGTTTGCCAATTTGCCACAATACATTAAAGAACCGTACCGCAGATACATTGAGAATCAGATGCGCGATAATTTTAATTTTACCGGCGTGCCAATTCAGATTTATTTTAGGCAGAAGTAGTTAATTTTCTGGTGAGCGAGTGACGTTTTGTTGATTACCAATATTTGTGTAATTCCAAAATTGCACAAAATCATTATTGGTAAAAGTTTGAAATCAAACAAAAAACTATGCAAATCTGAAGTTCAACTTCAGATTTGCATAGTTTTGGTTAAAGGGTAGACCAGGCAAAGGATTTAGAGTATGTCAAATATTTTGAATTTTCTGAATTGTATAATTCAACTCAACTTATTCGACGACTAATTAAAGTCTTTTCCCACTGAAAACTGAGACTGAGACTGAAAACTGAGACTAATTCTCCTACTTCAAATTTTCTTCGAACAGTTTAAATATCCTTTTGTACTCATCAGTCCAGCTACTTGGTTCACGAAAACCGTGTGCTTCAACCGGATAAACCGCCAGCTCCCAGTTTTCTTTTCCTAACTCAATAAAACGTTGTGTAATTCTTACAATGTCTTGAAACTGTACATTGTCGTCGACCATGCCGTGGCACATTAACAATGCACCTTCCAAACCATCGGCAAAATAGATGGGCGAACTACGCCTGTACGCAATGCTGTCTTCGATGGGAGTATTTAGAATGTTGGCAGTGTAACCGTGATTGTAATGCGCCCAGTCGGTAACCGAACGAAGCCCGGCACCCGCGGCAAAAACATCGGGATGATTAAACATGGCCATTAAAGTAATAAAGCCACCGTACGAGCCGCCGTATAATCCAATTCTGTTGGGCGAAATATCGTATTTGTCTGCTAAAAATTTAGCGCCGTCAACATTGTCCGAAAGGTCTTTGCCTCCCATGTGGCGATAAATTCCTGTGCGCCAATTGCGTCCATAACCAGCACTCCCGCGGTAATCCATGTCTAAAACAGTATAACCGTTATCAACTAAAAAATTATGGAATTGGTACTCGTGAAAATAGCTGCTCCACCATTTATGTGCGTTTTGCAAATAACCGTCACCGTGTACAAAAACTATTGCAGGACCTTGTTTT
>JABMPI010000538.1 GCA_013203755.1 Bacteroidota bacterium | reverse complement strand
TTAGTCGTAAATTTGAAATTAAATTAAAAACTCAAAATTCAACAAATAGCGGCTACTGTGCATCGCATGAACGTTGTGCACCATAAAAGTTAGACATAAAAACAGAACTATGAAGAAAAACACATTGATTTTAATTTTAATGCTAGCAATTATAAGCTGCAATAAAGATGACGAAGAATTAAATTTGGTTATTAATAGTTATCCAATGAATATTGGAACGGAATGGACATATGACAGACAAGTTATTGTAAAAAAATATGATTCTGCGATTTCGTATAAAACGGGTGAAATTGACACAATTAACTTTATTACGAAAGTATCAATTGATAAAGACACTACTCTAAATGACACCATGGATGTTATGCTTTTCAAATCTCAAGAGGAAAACAATAATTGGACTTCAAATCATTATTATTATATGGACAATGAGGGTTTACGGAATTATGCTTATTCAAATGCTGGGGCTATCGTTTTTCCAAAAAAAAGTGCATGGAAACAATTTACCAATTTGGAAATGCTTGTCGACAAAAAATTACGGACAAATGGAGAATTGTTCTTTGAGATACCTCCTACCTTAAACATCAAATTCCCACTCGGGATTAATACTTCATGGACTTATAGAAAGCCATCAGAATCAAGCGAATTGCAAATTGATAAAGAAGTTGTTGGTGCAGAAGAGTTAATATTATTCGAGCAAGCTTTTATTTGCTTAAAAGTCAATTATATTTATATGAATAAACCTAGTTATGATGGGATTTATATGACAGATTGGATTTCAGAGGAAGGGTTAATAAAACGACTCACAACCATTGATAGTGTAACTGTCACAAATGAGACCGGAGAACCTTTGTATACAGCTCAAATTACGGAATCATTAACATTAAAGGAACTGAAAATGAATTAATTACGGTGCACAACAAAAAATATAATGCATGCCGCAGTTTCATTTTCACAGAAAATGATTTTGTAAATTTGAAAATACGTTAATCAAAGAAAATTATTTAATAAAATGCGGCACGCATCATATTAAATCCGTTATGTGGCATTAAAAAAATGAAAAATCAAAATACTTGTATACTAATTTGTTTGTTATCACTAACATTCTTATTCTTTAGTCTCACAGGGACACAACCAGACAATTCGTTCGGAAAAGAAAAATATAGGACCGAAGGAGAAAGAGAGAAGTCGAGTATAAAAAAATACTTTAAGAAAAATTACAAGCCTCAATTTCACACAAAATACTCTGGGAGAATTTCATTTGACATTCTACCTGATCAAGTTGTGATAAATTATGACAACAGTGCAATGAGACTCAATATCGCTGACAAACAATACCTAGAGATTTTTACTTCAGGTCTTTTGTCGGAACAGATGCTTGGTGGTTCTACAGCAGATACAGTATCAATTTGCTGTATAGAAGAGTTGACTTACGTAAAAACAAAAAAGCACCATCGAAGATTCAAATTATTAGTTTTCCGCAATTGGTATTTGAACCCAAATGTCTTTCTTATCGAATTGACAAATATTCAATCAGATAGAAAATCGGACTTAAAAACCTTTCTAAATGGAGCAGAATTAACGTTTTTGGTTAACCCATGGAATCAAATCTAATTCAAGAATAAAAATCAATACGAATGAAAACATTTAAATCAAAAACTACAGAGAAAAAGTTCGGTCAATGGTTAAATTCATTTCCAGAAAGTTGGCATCCATATGATTACGAACGATTCCATGAATTTGTTACCGCATTACTAATTGACGACGATTATATAAGTGAATCTGAATTAAGAAACGCTATTATTGAATTGAAGGAATGGAAAGACAAAGACTTCATTGACGAATTTGTTGAAAGTGTTACTATGAAAATTGATGATCTAAGGCTATTTTTTGACCATTTGAAGAAAATAAAAATAATAAACGCCACATAACATTGTATATACTTTATGGCTGGTTTCGGTTTGAAATTCAACATTATAGTTTCAACTCACAATTGGCGAAAATTGAAAGAGAAGTCTTTCAAAGTCCGCCACAAAGCATATACTACCCGTTGTGCAACATTTAAAACTGCACCTTAATGAACATTTGAAATGATATACAAAATAGGAAAATATCAAGTCGAAATAAAAAATGAATTGGAATACAATCCTGACTCTAAAAAAGACTTATCTGAATATGAAAAAAAGTTTTACCTGAATCTGACTACGAATTACCGTCTAAATTAGGAATTAGAATATTGGAAAGCGGAATAGAGTTAAATAGCTCAATAATTGGAGCAGAAGGTGGTGCAACGGTATTACACAAGACTTCACAAATAATTGAGAAAAACCGGATTCTAATTTGTTGTGGTGATTCAGTATTCTGTTTGGACTTACCAAAACTAAACCTTAATTGGAAAACAAAAGTGGACGAAATAACCGCGTTTGAAATGTTTAAAATTAATGACGGTTTTATAATTCACGGTGAAATAGAAATCAGCCGAATTGATAATCATGGAAATATTGTTTGGCAAAATGCCGGAGCCGATATTTTTGTGACACCGGAAGGAAAGGATGGTTTTGAAATTAAAGACCATTTTATAAAAGTAAAGGATTGGGAAAATAGAATTTACAAATGGGACTTTAACGGAAAAGAAATTGAATAAAAACGTTGCACAACAACACCTATAGCAAATGGGGCAGAATTTATCCTACAGACAAATTCTTTGTAGGTTCTCCTACCCTGCTTCGTGGAACATTTCTTCAAGAAATGCCCCACATGCCATAGCCAAACCGTTGGCAACCATGGTGTCGTAACAACAAGTTCCATCTTTGGTTCATATTTTGTTTTTTTTTTT
>JABMPI010000055.1 GCA_013203755.1 Bacteroidota bacterium | reverse complement strand
GTCCATCACTTTAATGTCTTTTTTATACATTTTAGTTTATTTTTTTGATTTTAATATTTCTAATTCATGTTGAATATTGCTGTCAACAAGCAGCGTGTATATCTTCTCAAAGGTATCAGCATTCAAGCCATTTTTGGCTGCCCAGTTTTTTCTCTGAAGAATTACCAGATCTTTTCTTTCTTGCGCAATAATAGCATCTTTATCGTGCTTAAACCGAACAATCTCTTCCACATATTTATGCCTTTCAGAAAAAAGGGAAATAATATGTTCGTCAATTTTGTCAATCTCGTTTCTAACCTCTTCAAGCGACTTACAATCTGCTGGATTTTTAAATCCCATAATATTAATAATTTATAATGCTTAAAAACAATTTACTATTAAATGCAAATAAAGTAATAAATGGTAAAAAGTAATAATGAATTGCAATTTTTATCCTTCTTATTGTTTGAATTTAAAGTAAATATTGATAATATTATTTTAAATCCTAATTAATTAGTTTGTGAGAATTGATTTGGAAAATGATATGGGAAATAATATTGCCAATGGATTTCGAGGAAAGTTGTTTATAAACAATTTAATGTTGAGAATTCGTTACAAATGCTTAACATGTGAGAGTTTAAAACACGGATATGTTGATTGAATAGTTATCTTTGCATTTCTTTTTTGAAAAATAACGAAGAGGGTTAGAAAACAGAAGTTGGAAGACCGAAGATTATACTAAAAGACTGAGGTCTTCAGTCTTCGGAGTTTCAATCGAAATTTGCTGATTGATAAAAAATTAGAATTTAATAACGTAGTTTAAAAGGACTTAATAGTATATACATGATACAAATCACACTTCCTGATAATAGTGTTAGGGAATTTGAAGAAGCAGTTAATGGATACGACATTGCCAGGTCGATTTCGAACCAGTTGGCAAAAGCTGTTTTGTCCATTTCTGTAAATGGCGAAGTTTGGGATTTATCTCGTAAAATAGAAAACGATTCATCCATAAAATTACATACCTGGAATGACAGTGAAGGGCAAGAAACATTCTGGCATTCGTCGGCTCATGTATTAGCAGAAGCCATAGAATTTTACTATCCGGGTACGAAGTTTGGCATTGGTCCAACGGTTGATACTGGTTTTTACTATGATATAGATTTACCTGCTGATAAAATTATTTCTGAAAAAGATTTGCAAAAAGTTGAGCAGAAAATGCTTGAACTGGCTCGTCAGAAAAACGAAATAATCCGCTCCGAAATTTCTAAGGCTGATGCAATTGCACTATTCACCGAAAAAAACGATGAATTAAAACAGGAGCTAATTAGCGAATTGGAAGATGGTACAATTACTTTATACAGCCAGGGAAATTTTACTGATTTGTGTAGAGGACCACATTTGCCGAATACAAGTTATATTAAGGCAATAAAGTTGACCGCAATTGCCGGCGCATATTGGCGCGGCGATGAAAAAAATAAAATGCTTACCCGTATTTACGGCGTTACTTTTCCGAAGCAAAAAATGTTGGAAGAGTACCTGGTAATGATTGAGGAAGCTAAAAAACGCGATCACCGAAAAATTGGTAAAGAGATGCAGCTTTTCGGATTCTCCGAAGCAGTGGGGCAAGGGCTTCCTTTATGGTTGCCAAAAGGTACACAGCTGAGAATGCAGTTGGAAGACTTCCTGAAAAAAGTTCAGAAAAAATATGGATATGAACAGGTTATGACTCCGCATATTGGTGATGTGAAGTTGTATAAAACTTCGGGTCATTACGAAAAATATGGCAAGGATTCATTTCAGCCCATTACAACTCCATCAGAAGGAGAAGAGTATTTGTTGAAACCAATGAACTGTCCACATCACTGCGAAATATACAAAATGTGGCCACGTTCTTATAAAGATTTGCCTGTTCGCATGGCGGAATTTGGAACCGTTTATCGTTACGAGCAAAGTGGTGAGTTGCACGGCTTAACTCGTGTGCGAAGTTTCACTCAAGACGATGCTCACATTTTTTGCCGTCCAGATCAGTTAAAAGAGGAGTTTATAAAAGTAATCGATATTATATTTATCATTTTCAAAGCATTAAGTTTTGAAAATTATACTGCTCAAATTTCGTTGCGCGACCCAAATAAACCGGAAAAGTATATTGGGTCTGTCGAAAATTGGGACAAAGCGGAACAAGCAATTATTGAGGCATGTAAAGAAAAAGGTTTAAATACAGTTACCGAATTGGGAGAAGCCGCTTTTTATGGGCCGAAACTCGATTTTATGATTAAAGATGCAATAGGGAGATCTTGGCAGCTTGGAACTATTCAGGTAGATTACAATTTGCCTGAACGTTTTGAATTGGAGTACATTGGAGCCGATGACAATCGCCACAGGCCGGTGATGATTCACCGTGCGCCGTTTGGTTCTATGGAGCGTTTTGTTGCTGTTTTAATCGAACACACCGCCGGTAAATTCCCGCTCTGGTTAACGCCAGAACAGGCTGTTATTTTACCGATTAGTGAAAAGTATAATGATTATGCAAAAAAAGTTTCAGATTTTCTAAATATTTGCGATATTCGCACCGTTGTTGATAATCGTAACGAAAAGATTGGTAGGAAGATACGCGACAACGAATTAAAACGTATTCCTTATTTGTTAATTGTAGGCGAAAAAGAGGCTGAAACTGAATCGGTTTCGGTGAGGCGCCAAGGTGAAGGAGATAAGGGAACAATGACAAACAGTGAGTTTGTTGATTTTATAACAAAAGAAGTAAGAGATCAATTATCAGGATTGTATAACTAAAGGGAGGAATTTAAAATAGCTATTAAAAGAAAAGGACCGAGAAGAAAGTTTCAGCCCCGCAGGGATTTGGAACCTCAACACCGGATTAACCATAAAATTAGAGTTCCCGAAGTACGACTAGTTGGGGATAACATAGAAGAACCAGGTGTTTTTGCTTTACGTGATGCACTAAAACTGGCAGATGAGTTGGAATTGGACTTGGTAGAAATATCTCCAAAAGCTGAACCGCCGGTCTGTAAAATAACTGATTACTCTAAGTTTCTTTATCAGCAGAAAAAGAAACAAAAAGAGATGAAAGCCAAAACGGTAAAAGTCGTTATTAAAGAGATTCGTTTTGGCCCAAATACCGATGAGCATGATTTTAATTTCAAATTAAACCATGCCGTAAAATTCCTGAAAGAGGGAGCAAAAGTTAAGGCCTTTGTATTTTTTAAAGGAAGGTCGATCTTGTTTAAAGAACAAGGTGAAATTTTGCTTTTAAAACTGGCAACATCGCTCGAAGATATTGGAGCAGTGGAACAATTGCCAAAATTGGAAGGGAAAAGAATGACAATGTATATTTCACCGAAGAAGAAATAATATAGTTCTTTGATAACATTTTAATTAGTAGGATTATGCCAAAGATGAAGACGAATTCCGGAGCTAAAAAACGTTTTAGACTTACCGGAAGTGGAAAGATTAAAAGGAAACATGCCTACAAAAGCCACATTTTGACTAAAAAAAGTACGAAACGTAAACGTAACCTGACTTATTGGACCTTGATTGACAAGACCAATGAGAGTAACGTTAAGCTTTTGTTGTGTATGAAGTAATCCGTCAGCTGACGGATACAAAAAAAAACCTTTTAAGAAAAAGGTAAAAAAAAGTTTTAAACCAGATAATTGAGCTTTAAAGTATCCGTCGACTGACGGACCGCCAATTATCAAAAAAGTAAAAAGTATGCCAAGAAGTGTAAATCATGTAGCATCACGAGCCCGAAGAAAAAATTTGCTGAAAAAAACGAAAGGTTATTTCGGTTCTCGTAAAAATGTCTGGACGGTTGCGAAAAATACCTGGGAAAAAGGCCAGCAGTATGCGTATCGCGACAGGAAAGTGAAAAAAAGAACGTTCCGTGCATTGTGGATTCAGCGTATTAACGCAGCAACGCGCCTTGAAGGAATGTCGTATTCGCAATTCATGGGATTGTTGAAAAAGAATGAAATTGAAATTAACAGGAAAGTACTTGCTGATTTAGCAATGAACCAATCTGAAGCTTTCAAAGCAATCGTTAACAAAGTAAAATAAGAATCAGTTATTATTTTACGGTGAATATATTTAAAGCCCGGTTCGTCAATTGACGGATCGGGCTTTTTTATGTCTGAAACTTAATACCCCTTTATATGATAACACTAAAAGTTTTAACCTGAGTTCGATTTAAAATATTTTACACAGAAAGTCAGAATTGTGCAAGATTTGTGGTGAAAATTCAGAAAGAATAACGGGTTATTTTGAGGAATTTTTGGTGCAAAGATTGTGCAATTCTGACTTT
>JABMPI010000537.1 GCA_013203755.1 Bacteroidota bacterium | reverse complement strand
GTGGAAAATCACATGAAGATGTTACAGAAAAATCAAGACCGGATTAAAAAATATTTTAATCATAAAGATATTAAATATGCAGCGTAAAAATATCTCATTTAATTCCCGTCGGGTTAATAAAAGCAAAAGATGAAAATCTGGTTTTGTATTTTGAAGATTGGTTTAAAAATGCCCCAATGTTCGGCCGCGAAACTTCCAATGATTTTATTCCCCCAAATAAAGATTACCATTTGGAAGGTTATAGTTCTGCGTTGGAAGTTGTTGAAAAAGCCAAAAAGCGGTTGGAGATACTTCAAAAAGTAAATGTTAAAAATTTGAATAAACAGGGCTTAAAAGAATTCAATTACCAGTTGGGGATGGATGAATTTGTGATATCATTTTTCGAAAATCATAATAACATTTACCGGGCTTTTTTACTTTTGAGCGAAGGAAAAACGGAAGAAGCAATCCCATTTGTTCAAAAGATGAATCCTGAAGAATCCATAAAAATTTATTCAAAAATAATTTCTGATTTTGGTGCTACACGTGGAGAGGAAGGAGTTTTGCTCTCTTTGAATTTACGGTGGTTGCCCGATTATATCGATGTTCGTCAACGTGAGGGAATGATCCCGATTCGCATTAATTTTCAGCCAACATCGCACGATCCACTTGCGCAGGGTGCTGGTCGCCATACCTTTTTTATTGATAGCGATAAAAATTTATGGCATTCGAAAGGAGAAAAAGAGTTGGGAATTCCGGCAGCAACAAATGGTACGCTTCCCTTAAAAGGTGTGGGCGACAGTTGGATTGAAATAACTTCGTCAACTGATATCCCACTAAAAACCATGCGCAATTTTAATTTATCTGCCGGTAAATATAAATTGGAGTTAATCTATACCGAAAGTAATTCGACTGCAAATATTCAGGTTTTGGAAAAGGGAAAAGTGATTTCGAGTTCTTCGGAAAATGGAATTTTATTTACAACTGTTGGCGGTGATGTACGCTTAAAAATAACTCCGGGAAAAGGGAAAGTTGCGTTGGCTGGAGTGATTCTTTATTCCAATGCTTCAAATATGCCTCAATAGAAAATTTATAATAACATCGGCAATATATTATATTTGTGCTATTTTGTATTGATAAAATAAGAACACGAATAAATTCAGATGTTAAATGAAAAATCAAACTCAAATAAATTGCCCCAATTGTGGAACTGCTGTAGATGTGCAGGATATTTTGGCTCACCAGTTGGAAGAGGAGATAAAACAAAAATTTCAGGCTCAGTTGGCAGAGGAGAAAAAGAAATACGAAACCGAGTTTGAAAGCTTAAACAGGGACAAAGAAGCATTTGTACAAAAGAAAAAGCAGATGAACGAACTGTTTCAGGAGCGGCTGGAAAAACAACTAAAAGAGGAAAAAAAATCGATTGAGGAGAAATTGAAATTGAAGTTGCAGGAGGAGCAATCGGAACAATTTGAGGCTTTACAAAAAGAGTTGAACGAAAAATCGGAACAGGTAAAAGAACTCAATCGTACCAAAGCTGAAATAGAAAAACTAAAACGTGAGAAAGGCGAATTGAAAGAAGCTGCAGAAGCGGAGGCTCAGAAAAAATTGAATGAAATTCTTTCAACGGAGAAAGAAAAAATAAAAAAATCGGAAGAGGAACGAAATGAGCTGCGTTTTAAAGAGCTGCAAAAGCAACTGGAAGACCAGAAAAGGCTGACTGACGACATGAAGCGAAAACAGGAGCAGGGTTCCATGCAGTTGCATGGTGAAGTACAGGAGCTGGCCATTGAAGAGTGGCTGGCTGCAAAATTTCCTTTAGATTCCATCGAAGAAATAAAAAAAGGAGCACGAGGCGGAGATTGCATTCAAATTGTAAACACCCGCACCCGACAAAATTGCGGCACCATTTACTACGAAAGTAAACGGACCAAAGATTTTCAACCCAGTTGGATAGAGAAATTTAAAGCCGACATTAGAGACAAAGGCGCCAATATTGGTGTGCTGGTTACCGAAGTTATGCCAGCTGATTTGGACAGAATGGGTTTAAAAGACGGCATTTGGATTTGCAATTACGAAGAGTTTAAAGGACTTTGTGCGGTTATTCGGGAATCGATTGTTCAACTGAGTGTGGCTGTTAGTTCGCAAGAAAATAAGGGCGATAAAATGCACATGCTTTACGATTACCTTACCAGCAATACTTTCCGCATGCAAATAGAAGCGATTGTGGAAGGGTTTACCCAAATGAAATCGGATTTGGAAAGCGAAAAACGTTCGATGCAGCGCATTTGGAAACAGCGCGACAAACAAATTGAAAAGGTAATTACCAATACCATTGATATGTACGGCTCGGTAAAAGGAATTGCCGGAAATGCTATTCAGCCGGTAAAAGCTTTGGAACTACCTGGTTCTGAGGGTTTTGATGAGGAGTAAAGTGAATAGTTACTTGAGTAAATGCTAAACTATTTAATTAAGAAAAATTTCACGCAAAGGATTCAAAGTTTTCGCAAAGCACACAAAGTAAAGTTTAAAAGTACTTTGCGTTCTTTGCGGTTCGTCTGCGAACTTTGCGTGAAACTTATTTTATTATTATTCTACCAATTCATAGCCCAATTCAACACCTTTTTCAATCGCTGGAATTCCATTTTTCATCCATTTGGGCATTGGTTTTTCCTTTAAATAATGATCGAAAAATTGAACCATCCGTTTCTGGAAATCTTCTTTGTCGCGCAATTTGGTTGGCCAGTGGTCGGCTTCGTTGTAGTTTAATAACCACGCAGGTTTGTGTAATCTGCGCAAGCCAATAAAATATTCAATTCCCTGATACCACGGCACAGCACCGTCATCGTCGTTGTGCATAATTAGAATTGGAGTATTTACTTTGTCGAGTGTAAAAAGTGGAGAATTTTCGATGTAACGCAGCGGCGATTCCCAAATGGATTTTCCAATACGGCTTTGCGTATGTTCGTACTGGAAAGAGCGGTTAAAACCAGATCCCCAACGAATTCCACCATAAGCACTAAACATATTTACAACGGGCGCACCCGATTCTATTGCAGCAAATAAATTGGTTCGCGTGGCGAGGTAGGCAACCTGATAACCACCCCAACTGTGACCTTGTGCGCCAATGTGTTTTTCATCCACAAAACCTGTGGCAATTAATGATGTTATCCCGGGCATTACGCAGTTAAATGCATCTTCGCCCGGGTAGCCCTCTTTGTAATAAACATCGGGATTAAAAATCAAATACTCGTTGCTGGTGTAGTAGTGGTACCCAATTGTTGAACGACCCAATTCCGGCATGTGATAATCTAATAAACCCTGTGAACTTTTTTCGTAGAAATTAACAATTAGCGGGTATTTTTTATTGGGATCGAAATTTTCGGGTTTATGCAATGTCCCTTCCAGTTTTAGTCCATCCAACGAAGTCCATGAAACCAATTCTGCCGTCCCCCAAATAAATTCACTTTGTTGTGGAGCAGCATCGCTAATTTTGTTTTGTTTTTTGAAACTCAAATCGCTGACTAACAAGTTTGGATAGGTTTCAAAATTCTCTTTTGTAAAAACAACTACATCTGTATCTTTTGCTTTTTTTGGCGTATTTAATTTGTAGTTTCCTGCAAACAATTCTTTTGGCGCTTTATCTTTTTCTAAATCAAATTTGTAATAACTATCGGCGCGGGTAATTTCGTTGTGACCGGTTAAGTACATAGGTTCTGTCGGATCAATTCCTTCTGTTTCTTTACGGCTGGATTCAAAGTTTATCAAGCGATAACTGGTGCTTTTTTCCCTTCCATTTTGGGTGAGGTTTATTGGAGTGTCTCCATTTTTTGGATCAACTTTCCAGATGTCAAAACGGTCGTTTATCAATATTGCTTCATCATTTTTTAACCATCCGGCAGTGCGATACGAACTCGGAGGATTGGGAATATCATTCAATTCATTGGCAATTTGAATAACATTGGGAGTTGTAATTTTGTACTCTTTCCCAGTTTCAATATGGTAGGTATTCCAGGTGGTATCCATGGAGTTATTCCAATATAAATATTTTCCTTCGGGCGAAACTAGCGGAGTTGCACGGCAATCTTTTTTTATCAACTCAACGTTTCCTGAATTGATGTCGATCAAATAAAAATCGTTGTGTCGCGGACTTCCTTCCCACATCGATTGTACGGCGTACGGACGATTCGACCAGGCTAATAATTTGTCGGAATCTCCTTTATTTATTTTTCTAATACCAGATAATTCTTTTGTTTCCAACTGTACGGCTTTGTTATCTCTTAAATGAAAAATGGCGAGGTATGATTTCTTCGAATCGTTAGATTTGTTATTTAATTGAACCGTTTGTAAAACCTCTTCGTTCCAATGCCAAACATCTAAAACCGGAATCTCTTCTTCTAAAATTGTGGTGTCTTTTTCGGCTTTTTTAGGAGCCGTTCCAAAAAACAGACGCTTGTTATTTTCGGAAAAGGAGAGCGACCCATTTTCGCTGATTTCCCAATTCGCAGGAATCGCATCGTTTGCGTTGTTTACAATTTCTTTTGCTTCTCCTTCACTTTCCCAAACGTATAAATTGTAGTTCGGCTCCTCTTTTTTTTCCTCCGAAACATCACCCAGAAATGCAACTTTATCGCCCGACTTATTTATAGTTAATTGTTTAAACTTTCCTTTTCCATCCAGTATTTTCAATTCGCTTTTATTGGCAAGATTGTAAACATAAACGCCCGCGTTAAACGTGCTGTCTTTTCCATTTGAAATAAAAGCAAGTACTTCTTTCTCTTCTGCAAAAACATAACTGCTAACTGCCGGTATCTCAAATGTTTTTCCACTATCTGAATTTTTAATGAAAAGAGGGTAAACTTTCTCCTCTGTCTTAGCCTTTTCCCCTCCGCTTTTTTCAGTCGTGTCTTTTGGAGCTTCTGTTTGCCAGGCAATCCAACCTGCCCATTCTTTTGGAACTTTCGATGTTTTTATCTTTTCAATTTCTTCTGTTGAATTATTTTCCAGCTTGTAGATTATCAATTTGTCTTGCGGTAAATCCTCTTTTTTTGTCTTTTTTAATTTTAACGTTCGTACCGAATCAACCAACGCTCTTTGAGTAAACACAACAAACTTTGAATCTGCGGTAATTTTTGCACTGGTAGCTCCAATAACAGATGCCTTCTCTTCTCCTTTTGAAGTTGTAATTATAAGGGTTGGGTCACCTTTCCAGGGTTCTTGTTTATAAACAATAAATTTCCCATTGTTGGAAATGTGTTGCTCGGTAATGCGATTCCATTTTATTACATCGTCATGCGTCAACGGTCGTTTTTGGGTTTGTGCAGAAACCAAAACAACAAAAAGTAAAAGAAAGAAAAAGGAAGTAAAATGCTTCATCTGAAAATATTTTGTGAATAATGTTCGATTTGAAAGTAGCCAATGAAACGAGCAAGTACATGTTTTTCATAATAAAGTTGATTACAAAATGAGTTCCATTAAATGCCGTTTTAGTATTCAAATTAATATGAGATGAAAATAGATATAATTGTTTTAGCGACAAATGACATCTTTAGTTTTTTTAGTAAATAGAAAAGACCATGATAGTTTCTTGATAAATGGAATAATTAATATCTGTATTGAGTGTATTTATCAAGTACGATTAAAAGATTTTAGAAATTTGGGATGAAAAAAGGTAGTTTTGTTTTTTTTAGATATTTAAATAGGATGTCGGAATTTACAGAACATAAAAAGGGAAGAGTTGAGCAGCTGGAAGTTTTGTTCAATGGAATTTTAAAGGGTGAAAAGTTGGGAGAGTTGGTACGCGAAAATCAACCGGTTATTGATTCTTGCATTCCGGCAGATGTAATGGCGGTAGTTGACCAATTAGTTTTGAGAAAAATTCCCATAGAAGACCTAAAAAAGGGTATCAATAAATTGTTGAATTTACTTCATAAAACTCTAACTGATTATCTATATTATCCACCACTTAAAAATAGTTATCTCGGTTGTTTGGTTGAAAACAATCGTTTGCTGGACGTAAAATTACAAGAAATAAGACCATTAATTAGAGTTGTAAATAAGGAGTCGAATAATATATTACTTCGAAAAGATCTCTTGAATAGATTCACCGAAATTAAAAAAAAAATAACAGTTACTACATCATAAAAGAAAATGTGCTTTTTCCGGTTATAGAAAGGTACATTCCGGAGTTTCGGTGTTTGTCAGTAATGTGGTCGTTTCACGACGATATAAAACGTAATTTGAAAGCTGCTATTCAACAATTAAAAGAAGATTCGGTATTCGATTTAAAACTGTTTAACCGATTGGTAGGCGACCTGTTTTTTAATATTTACGCAATTAAGTTTCGTGAAGAGCGAATTTTATACCCCATGGTGCAGGAGATAATTCCGGAGAAAATATTGAATGAATTGTTTAAGGATAGTTTGGAAATAGGATTCCCATATTTTTCGCCGGAAACATCAACAGTGCATGAAAACTTAAATACTGTTCCTGAAATAAATGCAATTGATTTGGAGACAGGGAAATTGACGGTTGAGCAGATAAAATTGCTGTTCAACCACCTTCCGGTTGACATTACTTTTGTTGACGAAAACAATAAAGTGAAGTACTTCTCAGCGCCTAAAAAACGCATTTTCCCGCGTACAAATTCCTTGATTGGCAGAGATATTCACAATTGCCACCCACCCGAAAGTGTACATATTGTTGAAAAAATTGTAGAGTTATTCAGGAAGGGAGAAAAAGATGTTGCCAGTTTTTGGATTAATATGAAAGGAGAACGTTTGCTTATTCAATATTTTGCCATTCGAGACGAAAATGGAAATTACAAAGGTGTTGTGGAAGTTTCGCAGGAAATTACAGAAATACAAAATTTGCACGGAGAAAATCGCTTGCTTGATTGGGAGAATTAACACGTATTTGGTATAATTCAAATTATTTCTTTTTGTTTAAAGGCTCTGTGTATTTAAAAGACCTTTTTATCTCATAAATAAATGTTTTTATCTTTGTATCCAAATTTATAATATTTACACAAAATGGAACAACTACAATTACAAAAAATAGCTGTTGGCGATATTGTTGCCAATGATTTTAGAACCTCTTCTTTATTTAAAAATGTTGGTATTGATTTTTGCTGCGGAGGAAAACAATCTCTGGAAGATGCATGTTCAGAAAATGGAATAGATGCTGACAAGTTGGAAAGTGATTTGAAAAAAGTAATGGATGAACCTGCAAATCCTGGCATGAATTTTAAAGAGTGGGAGCCATCTTTTTTGTGTGACTACATTGTAAATACACATCATAAATTTGTATTAAAAAATTTACCTGAGGTTGTTTTTTACACACAAAAAATAGCTGAAGTACATGGAGACCACCATTCTGAATTAATTGAGGTGGCCAATTTATTTGCCCAGATTAATACCGAATTACTTCAGCATTTAAAAAACGAAGAAGAGGTATTTTTTCCTGCAATAAAAGAGGTTGTGGCAACTGGTTCGGCAAAGGCCAAAGAAACAATTCATTCTGAAATAGAACGGTTGTCGGGCGAACACGATTTTGCGGGCGGTGCAATGGATAAAATAAACAAAATTATCAGTGGGTACAAACTTCCTGAAGACGCTTGTAATTCCTATAAACTGGCATTTAATTTGCTCGAAAAATTTGAGGACGATTTGCATGTTCATGTTCATTTAGAGAACAATATTTTATTCTCTAAAGCATTGGATTTAACCAATTAGAAATTGGTTGTATTGCGCAAAGTTGAAATAATAATGCTTAAAATATCCATCAATATTTTAAGCATTTTTTATGTAATCTTACGAGATTTTGTATTCCACGCCTCTTTCTGCAAGGTATTTTAAAACGTAAGTTAAATTGTCTTTACCCATTCCAACTGTTTCGGGTGCACTAACTCCGGTTGTCGAAAATCCACCATCCAGTATTAAGTTGGCAACTGCTGTGCAGGTGTATCCGGTGGTTCGTGCCATGGAAATTATGTTTGTTTCGCGGTCGAATTTGTCGAGTAAATAATATTGATATTTTTTAGGCTCTCCATTTTCAATACCCTCAATTACAATTCGCATAATAGTAAAATCCTCTTCTCCCTCTTTTAGTTTCCATTTTGGGAAAAGCAATTTTGCTGTTACATCAATTGGTCGAACTTTTGTGCCGTTTACTTCAATTTCGTCGTACGAGAAAAATCCTGATTCGCGCAACACCCGCAGATATTCAACACAACCCGGATAGCGTAATGTCTTTTCAATCATGTCAGGAATGTTTTTCATGGTTTGCATTAACGATCGCAAGCCATCCGAGTTCCACGATTCCAGCGTTCCTATTCCATCGAAATGAATCAATTCTGTGTCTGAAAGTGCTTCTTTGGTAATCATTTCGTGATTCTGAATATATCTTGCCGGGCGCGTATATTCCTCAATTACATCGATAGGCGAAAAAACAGCTTTGTATTCGTAGGGCCATTCGCGAATTACAGGAAGTCCACCAACCAAACATTCGTACGTTTTTACTTGCATATTTTCGTTGTGGTGCCCCAATATAATATTTCCCATTCCAGGAGCCACGCCACAATCTGCAACAACAATAACCTTGTGTTTTTTTGCCAATCCATCCAGCTCCAAAAAATCCTCAGGCATAAACGAAATGTCAACCATGTTTTTACCCGATTCAATAACTGCTTTCATGGTTTGGTAACCCATAAACCCGGGTACTGCACCAATAACCAAATCGAAATCTTTTATTACCGATTTTACACTGTTTGTATTACTTAAGTCAGCCTGAACGGTAGTAATATTTTGATGATTTTTAAATTTTGAAAATGACTCTTGATTTAAATCAACGCTAGTTACATCGTAATTTTTTGAAAGGTCGATGGTAATTGCACTACCTACTAATCCTGCACCGAGGACGATTATTTTGTTTTTCATTGAAATTGGTTTTTTAGGAATGTGAAGCTAAGAAAAATTGGCTTTATTTTATATTAATAATGAAATTGTCGAATAACAGACTATAAAAAAGCAGGGTTTGCCTACTATATTTATTGAAATACTATTTTTTTTTACTCAATGCTAAAATCTAACCGCTCCCTACTCATTTTCATTATCTTTGTTTCTTATTCAAAAATATATGTCAGAAAGACCTTTAATATTAGTTACCAACGACGATGGGATTCATGCAAAAGGATTGCGCGAGTTAGTTGAGGTAATTCAGTTTTTTGGAGATGTGGTTGTAATTTCGTCTGAGATTTCGATGTCGGGAAAATCTAATGCAATTACCGTCGACCAGCCCTTGCGAACTACTCCGGTAGAAAAAATTCATGGAGTATCTACTTTTAAATGTAACGGAACGCCGGTCGATTGCGTGAAATTAAGTTTCAATAATTTGCTGGAGCGCACGCCTGATTATGTTGTGTCGGGAATTAATCACGGTGCAAATTCTTCCATAAGTGTAATTTATAGTGGAACGATGGGCGCTGCAATTGAAGGCAGTTTGCACGGGATTCCCTCCATTGGTTTTTCGTTAGACGATTTTAGCGCCGATGCAGATTTTTCGAAAGCTAAAATAATTGTAGCCAAGGTTTTTCAAAGTGTTCAGGAGAATGGTTTACCTCCGTTTACGTGTTTGAATGTGAACATTCCCAAGGGAAAACCCAAAGGAATAAAAGTGTGCCGGCAGACACACGGGAAATGGGTAGAGGAATTTGAAAAACGAACCGATCCACACGGAAGAGACTACCACTGGTTGTCGGGCTATTTTAAAAACTTTGAAGCAGATTCAACTGAAACCGATATTTATGCTTTGGAAAACAATTTTGTCTCGGTGGTTCCCGTTACCGTTGATATGACTTGCTACAAAACACTGGAGCAACTTCAAAACTGGAAATTTTAATGCGACGACGTAAAAATAACAAACTCGATAATACCGGAATTGGTTTAGTTGTAGGTTTTCTGTTGCCGGTAGTTATATTTTTTGCAGTGTACTTCATCAGCGAAAATGGTATTTCATTTTCAAATTATGTGGGGAATTTGTTGTATTTGAATTCGCTTGTAAAACTGGGAAGTTTGTGTGTTTTTGCAAACAGTGCGGTATTTATGGGATTTATTAAATTGAAATACGAAAAAGCAGCACGCGGGGTTTTAGGAGCAACAATTATCTATGCATTTGCGGTTTTAATTTCAAGGGCATTTTAATATGAAGTACTATCTGATTGCAGGCGAAGCATCTGGCGATTTGCATGGTTCCAATTTAATGAAGGGACTTTTGGCGGCCGATGAAGATGCAAAATTCCGATACTTTGGTGGCGATTTAATGCAGAATGTTGGCGGCGAATTGGTAAAACATTATCGCGAAATGGCGTTTATGGGTTTGCTGGATGTTTTGCTAAATATTAAAACCATTAAACGGAACATGGAATTCTGTAAAAAGGATTTGTTGGAATTTCAGCCCGACGTTTTAATTCTGATTGATTACCCCGGTTTTAATCTTCGTATTGCTGAGTTTGCAAAACAAAATAACATAAAAGTTTACTACTATATTTCACCAAAATTTTGGGCTTGGAAAGAGTCTCGCGTAAAAAAGGTAAAAGCATTTGTAGACGAAATGTTTACCATATTTCCATTTGAAACCGAGTTTTATAACAAGCACAATTTTAAGGTAAATTATGTGGGAAATCCGTTAATGGATTCGATGAAAGAGTTTAAAAGTGCTGCACAGAAAAAGGAAGTGTTTTTTGAAAAGAATAAATTGGATAATCGCCCAATTGTTGCACTTCTTTCCGGAAGCCGTATAAAGGAAATTAAACGCATTTTGCCGGTGATGGTAAAAGCTTCGGAAGGATTATCTGAATTTCAGTTTGTAATTGCTGGTGTGGGAAGTATGAATAAAAAAGTTTACGAGGAAATAATTGATAATAAAAAGATTTCGATTGTTTTTGACCAGACTTACGATTTGTTAAACCATACTTATGCAGCAGTGGTTGCATCGGGAACAGCAGCACTCGAAACTGCTCTGTTTAATGTGCCGCAAACTGTTTTATATAAAGTTGAAGGAGGCCTGCTAATCGATTTTATAATGCGGTATTTTGTGTTGAAAACAAAATGGGTTTCGTTGCCAAATATTATTTTGGAAAAAACGGCTGTTGTTGAACTCCTGCAAAAAGATATGACACTTAAAAAGGTAAGAAACGAACTAATTAAATTGCTGTTCGATTACGATTATCGTGGTGAAATTGTGCAGAATTACAATCGTTTAAAAGAATTAATTGGTGAGGCGGGTTGTTCGAAACGAGCGGCTGATAAAATGTTGGAATTACTATCTTAATATTTGCAACTAACTTTAAATTAGAAACTTGTAACTGAATATGTACAGTTTATTCAAAAAAGAAATTAAAGCATTTTTAGGGTCATTAATGGGTTACCTGGTAGTGGTGGTATTTTTGTTGGTAACCGGACTTTTTTTGTGGGTTTTCCCGGGTGCTTATAATATTCCTGAAAATGGATACGCAACTTTAGATGGCCTTTTTACACTGGCGCCGTGGTTGTATATGTTTCTAATTCCTGCCATTACCATGCGCTTTTTTGCCGACGAAAAACGGTCGGGAACAATCGAGATTTTGCTTACCCATCCTATTTCCGATTTTAAAATAGTAGCGGCTAAATTTCTTGCTGGTTTGGTGCTTGTTGTATTTTCGTTGTTGCCCACTTTGCTCTATTTTTTGTCTGTTTATTTATTGGGAAACCCTGTAGGAAGTATTGATGTTGGTGCAACCTGGGGCTCTTTTATCGGGTTGTTTTTTTTAGCTGCCATTTATATATCCATTGGTATTTTTGCTTCGTCGCTAACCGAAAACCAGATTGTTTCTTTTATATTGGCAATGGCACTTTCGTTTGTGTTTTATTTAGGATTTGAATTTGTTGGAACTTCAGGTGTACCCTATTTTTTAGAGCAATTGTTTTCGTGGTTCAGCATAAATAGTCATTACAAATCTGTTTCGCGCGGAGTAGTCGATTTACGCGATTTACTCTATTTTATAGGAATGACATTTTTGTTTCTTTACGCGACCAGCTTTTTTCTGCGTAAGGGAAAATGGAAGCAACGAAAAGTTAAAATAAATGCCACCCTTTTTGTATTTGGATGGATAGTAGTTTTTATGGTTTCGGCTAATTTTCTAC
>JABMPI010000536.1 GCA_013203755.1 Bacteroidota bacterium | reverse complement strand
GCCTTACGGTATTGCCTGCTTTGATAAAAGTTGTGCGGCCACGGTTTTTGAAAATTGATGCGGGAGAAAATGAGATACTTGATGCTTAAGATACTTAAAATTATTATGAAAAATCTTATAAAGACGGTTCTAATCTTATTAATATTGTTATGCTCTACAACTCTTGCGGCGCAAGAAGATAACCAAGTATTGCCAACAGGCAGTGAAATCACCAAACGCATTAACGCTCGTGATGAAGGCGAATCAGTCACAAGAACATTAATAATGGAATTGATTGATCGCAGGGGAAAAAAACGTTTACGGGAAACACGCGGGTTTCGTAAATACTACGGTGATGAAAAACGCACTGTGTTATTTTATACAAGCCCGAAAAATGTTAAAGACACGGCTTTTTTAACTATTGATTATGCGGAACCTGATAAGGATGACGACCAATGGCTTTATCTTCCGGCTTTAAGAAAGGTACGCAGGATATCGGCATCAAACCGTGGAGACTATTTTCTTGGTACTGACTTCACATATGAGGACATTAAGAAAGAGACAAAGGTTGATATTAAGGACTATAAACGGACAACAATCGGCGAAGAAGAGATTGACGGGCACAAATGCTACATTGTTGAAGGTGTGCCCGTTGATGAAAAAACAGCTAAAGAACTTGGTTACAGTAAAGCACAACAATGGGTTGATGTTGAAATATGGATTACACGCAAAGCGATAATGTGGGACATTAAAGGTAACCTGTTAAAAACGGTTCAGTTCAGTGATATTCGTAAAGTTCAGGATATATGGACAATTCACCAAATGGATGCGGAAAATCATAAAACCGGTCATAGCACAAGATTCATTTTTAAAGATGTTGATTATCAAAGTGAGGTAAAAGATGAGTTGTTTACTGAACAGGCATTGAGAAGGGGGTTTTAATCGGCTTTATGCTGTATATTTGATTTCGGGTATGGCATGTTATAAGTTATTTATTGATATTATTATGCATTTTATTAAAATAGAGTATTATATTTATAAAAAGCAATATCGAATATTGAACTCCGAATTTCGAATTATGAAGTTAAAACTAAAGAAATTAAAATTTACCACTCGCTTATTTTAAACAGGAAAAACATATGGGACATACGTTGAAATTAGAATTAGATGATGAAATATACGAGCCATTGGCAAAAAAGGCCAAACAATCAGGCTCTACTCCTGAAAAACTTTGTCTGGAGTGGCTGGAAATTGCTATTCGTAATGTCGGTAATGATCCTATAGATGATTTTATTGGAGCTTTCAGTAGTACTATATAGGTGCGCATATATTAACCAACCATGTATACTGAAACCATTGATACTATACGGATCCTCAGGATGTGTTTTTTTTGATTTTTTAAAAAGGTTAAGTATTTGCCGGTTTTAGTGTGTTTCGGCTTCTTCAGCGCGCAAATATAACACTTCGTCTCTTCTAAAAACAAGATTTTGATAAACCTATAACAAATTTTTGTGTTTTTAGTATTTTGTTGAAATATCATACGCCACATTTTTCGCCTTCGTATATCTACATTGCAACACACAATCGTTATTTTAATACAGCAGGTGATTTGCGTAACACATTTTTTGAAATACTTGAAGATATTGAAAATAATCCTGAGCACATAATTAAGCTTTTGAAACCTTTTTTTTGACGTACACGTTGTGTTATATTTGCGCAGCAAAGTAGTATAAATACTATAAAATAAGGGAACCATTGACCTTTTTTAATATCTAATAATAACGTATTGCCAGTACCCCGATAGTATAAAGGGTTTCAGCGGTATAGGTTTATAAATATATGCGCACCTATATAGCAATTCAAGCGTTTCTCCTCTTTCATTCGTAAATTCTACTTCGTAAGCTTTATCAGTATGACAATGAACAATGGTTCCTTGCATTCCTGTTCTTAAATTTTGTTCTACAATATTAACTGTAGCTCTATCACATCTCCTAAGTTTGGCATGTTTTCTTATCTCCTATTTTATGTAGATGGTTATCAAATGAGCATCAGTACTCGCTTCAGGCACCAACCAACCAGTTCTTACTATAGCCTTACTATTTCCTGAAATACCTTCTATTTCGATATCTACAGTATAACGTTTCCCGAATTGATCTTCACTATGGAAAACAGCCTTAGCAAACAATGATTTATTTTGAAGTTGATTAAGAAGTTCAACTGAAAGATCCCTTTACTTTTTATAAAATATATCTAATTTTAATCACTATTCAACACGAATACACACAGATTAACCCGGACAAAGGGGACTTACCAGGGACATGATTTCAATACTTGCGAATACAATAAAATAAAAATAAGTAATCATTACTTGCGTAGAAAATGTACGTCCATTGTAATAGAAAAAGTGCTTAACTAGCGTATCAATTTTATTGTTTTAAAACTGAACATAGGATAGTTTTTTTTATTCTAGTGTGAATATCATTTTAATATACTTTGGGCCGCACAGATTACAGATTACCTCTTCCCTGAAGTCACCCATTT
>JABMPI010000535.1 GCA_013203755.1 Bacteroidota bacterium | reverse complement strand
GGCTTTTAACGGAAAACATGAAGCTGTCCTTTTTTATTTTTTATCTCCTTACACCTATTCCATTTCGAACTCAGAAGTTTAGCTGTTTTTACGTTTATGTCTGGACTGTATGAAAAGGAAAACATGAAGCTGTCCTTTTTTATTTTTTATAATTAATGCTAACATGGAATTAGTGCCACTTTTCTTTTTTGCCCCATTCCCCCACAAGGTAAGGGGAGATGGTTCAAGTCAAGAAAAGTGTTCGAAAATTAAGGATAAAAATGTCTTGGCGTTTTATTCTGGTTGAATAATGCTATTTATTCCATATGAAGAATCTTCCTATGCTCCATGTGACCATTAGGATGACGACTACCCATACTAGTATTTTTCTCCATAGAGATGAGTTATTTATCGGTTCTTCATCCTGTTCTTCTGCTATGTCTTCTTCCATTATTTCTAATAGAAGCAAGAGATTTTAAGATTTACCTTTATGTTGTTAGGCTTAAACCTTATAAATCAGGATATTCTTTTTTATGTATGGTTAAAAAGTCAGGAATTGTTACACCAAACATTTTGCCAGGCGAGCCTGGGTGGAAGGAACTGAAAGAAGATAAGGAAAACTCTAAGATTTCGAAGAAAAAGAAGGTGGGGAAAAAATTGCCTACGAAAATTGGAAATATTGTGATGGGGGACAAGGCGTTTCGTTTGGGGCGTCCTGTGCAGAATATTAAGGGAGAAAAAAAGTATGCTATTTGGAGATATAAGAGAAGGATTGGGGAGATAAAGGTTGATGGCACAGAAGATAAGCCTGAGGTGTCGTTAAAGCTTACTCGCCTTGGGGGAATTGGGAACTATAAGCATTTGATTCAGGATGCTGATTTTCAGCTGAAGTGGATGACTAGGGAACAGGAACTTTTGATGACGCAGAAGGAATGTCATGTTTGTAATAAGAAAATTTCAAAGACTGCAGCACCAAACTTGTTTCATTATAATTTATTTATGAAGAGGACGAAGATTTTGGAGGAGGCGGATAAGGTTCCTGCGGAAGTTGTTAGTGGGAAATTGAATATTGGTGATGGATGGAGAAAGTTTAATGATATTATTGAAGATGGAAATAGGTATTATATGTCTTTGAAAGATACTGCTTTGATTTGTTTAAATTGTGCTAAGAGTAAAGGGCTAAAGGATTAATCTTCTGCTTTTTCGGATTCGTAAACTTCTTTTTCTTCTTCTATTGTTTCTTCTTGTTTATCTTTTGTTGGCTCTTTGACTGAGTCTAGTTCGCCTGTTTCTTCGTGTTCAATTTTTTCGTCAAATTCGTCTTCCATGGTTAAGCTGTAAATTCTGCCTCTTTTGTTTCTTCTTTCCCATCGATAACTGTCTTTCTAACTATTGCTCCTTGTCTTTTTGATTGTTCTCTTATTTCGACTGGTTTCAAGTCATCCATGTTGTCTGGGTAGACTATTCCTTCGATTTTTAATGTGTGATTAATTTTGATTTCTTTCCAGTTAAATCCTTCGTTGAAAAATAGATCTTTTAGTACTTCGTCGTTGTTTGTTTTTAGTGTACAGAATTCTGCCTTTGCGTCTTCACCATCTTTTCCTGGTTTTCCACTTTTTGGAGCCTTAGGTTTTATTTTCAAGTCGAAGTCATTTCCCTTGAAAGTTAATGCGAAAAATACTTTTGGATATTTTTCCATTAATGCTAATATTTCAGCTGGATTGATCTCAGCATTTATTTGAATTTTTCTTATTCCTTGGAAGTTGCCTACCTTAACGATTGGAAAGCTGATTTCATCTTTTAGATTATGTGTTGATACGATAACACCTTTTATTGGAGTGTTGGAATCGCCTAGTTTTTGTAGGCATGTTGAGACTAAAGAGTTGACGTATTCTGGGCCGGTTTTGATTGACCACTTGCTTGCTTGTTTTTTCCCGTCGACTAAATATTTGTCTTTGAATTCTCCTCGAGAAAATTTTACAAAAGCATTATGTACTTCGTCATCGAATTCTTTTTCGAAGATTTTTTTAATAATCATATTGTGAGATATTCATTTTTGTTTATAAAGTTTACTCTTGAGTTGAAAAAGTCTTTTCCAACATCTATATGATTTTGCCACTCCCCCGTTTAGGAGGGGGAGATATGGAAAAATCAAGGAGGAAAAGAATAAATTATCTTGAAG
>JABMPI010000534.1 GCA_013203755.1 Bacteroidota bacterium | reverse complement strand
TTTTCCAATCGGAGTCGGGGCCGCTCGCTGAAATTTGAACCGGTGTTCCGGCACGCTCTGTAAACGCCGGAAAATACTTTTGTCCGTTGAGGTTTTCGTTAATTACAAAATACCAGTCGGCAGCAAAAACTACTTGCAAACAAGCCACTGCATCGCCTTCAATTTGCAGATGTGTATCGCGCCAGTAGCCCAATTTTTTAGCTCCTTCAATGTAACGGTCGGCAATGTTTAGTCCACCAGTAAAACCGATTTTGCCATCTATAATAGCTATTTTTCTGTGGTTTCTAAAATTCATTTTCGAAGTAAGGCGAGGAAAACGAACTTCCATAAAAGAGTAAATTTCAATTCCATTTTCTTTTAATTCTAAAAGGAAATCTTCACTTAAACTCCAACTTCCAACATCATCAATAATAATCCGTATTTCAATGCCTTCCTTACTTTTCTCAATTAGTAGGTTTTTAAGCTGAGTTCCAATTTTATCATCAGAAAAAATATAATATTCTAAATGAATATGGTGTTTGGCATTTTTTATTGCCTTAAATATTGCGTCAAAAGTTTTTTTACCATCAATTAAAATTTCAAGTTTATTTCCAGTGGTTAATAATGCATTCGAATTGTTTAAAAGCAGTCGAATAATGTTCTCTTTACTCAATGTATTTTCACTTAAATTCAAATGGGTTTTCCCAATTTTGCGTAATTGTTGCGACGAAAGTTTTCTAATTTGGCCTAAACTTTTAATCCCTTTTCGAGAGAAAATTTTTTGCTTTCGATATTCCTGTCCGAAGAAAAGATAAAAAACAACCCCTAAAATTGGGAGTAATATCAAAACCAAAATCCAGGCTGCGGTTTTATACGGCGACCGCTTTTCTAAAACAATCATTATGGCAACCGGAATTGCAGTGGCTAAAAATACCAATGAAAATATGCGCCAGAATTCGTTCCATTCAATCATTTTATCTTATTATTGTTGGTGCATTAAATTTCGTAAAAATAGAGATGAAAAACAATATTGGTATTTATTTCGTAAGTGCCGATAGCAGAGTATTTTAAAGTTTGGAGTTATGAAACGGATTATATTTTGGATTGGAGCTTTGCTTATTGTTGCTGCTTGTTCAACACAAAAAAGTGCGGTAAAAGTTGAAAGTCGGTCAAATGATAAAATAGTTGAAGATAGTGTAGAATACGGCATGGAAACTTTTGATGCGAAATTTAAAACCTGGTATTTATTGCATAATAATCCTACGGAGCATCGCTCGCAAGAGTATTACGAGAATTGGAACCGACAATATGTTTCTGTATGGAATATTCATGTAAATAGTGGACGAAAAAGTTCATTTTTTGAATCAATAATTGGTTATGACCCCAATGTAGATTATGGTTTTGAACTAAACCACGAGCTATTCTATTATTTTCAATATGTAGAACATGTTTTGAAAATTGAAATTATGCCGGGCGCCCCCAAGACAATAAGGTATTAGCGATTTTTATAAATAATTAATTTATCGGATTCCATTTTTTCTGAGGAAATTATTTTCCCTGAAATTTGCGGAGCATTTATTCCATTATAAAAATATTTATTTCCAATAAACAGGTGCGCTTCGTCCCAAAGTTTTGCATTAATAAAACTTTGCAACAGTTGTTTACCACCTTCCACAATAGCCGAAAGTATATTTTGATTGTAGAGTTCGTCCAGTATTTGTGGAATAATCTCTTTGTCGAAATCAATTTTCACAAATAAAATATTTTCTAGCTCTTTATTTTGTTTTGAATTGAAAACAATGGTTTTTACAGAACCGTCAAAAAGATTAAGTCGTTCGGGTAATCGCAATTGATTGTCAAGCACAATTCGCACAGGGTTTTTTCCAGGGCAGTGGCGAACGGTTAGCGATGGATTGTCTTTTAACGCAGTGTTTGTTCCAACAAAAATTGCATCTTCAACAGCACGTATTTCATGAACGCGATGCAGTGCTTTCTGTCCGGTTATCCAGGTTGGTTCGCCAAACTCTTTTTCGGTGCGTTCAACGTCTATAAAACCATCGAGGGTTTGTGCCCATTTTAAAATAATATACGGGCGTTTTTTTTCATGAAAAGTAAAAAAGCGTTTGTTGATTTCGCGGCACTCCTTTCCCAAAACACCAACTTCAACTTCAATGCCGGCATTTTTTAGTTTTTCAATTCCTTTGCCTGCTACTTTTGCAAAGGGGTCGATTGTGCCAATTACAACTTTTGGAATCTGATTTTCAACAATTAAATCAGAACACGGAGGTGTTAATCCAAAATGGGCGCAGGGTTCGAGCGTTACGTAAATTGTACTTTCTTTTAGTAATTTAGGGTTTTTGACAGAATTTATAGCATTAACTTCTGCATGTGCTTCGCCATGTTTTTGGTGATAACCTTCACCAATAATTTCTCCATTGCAAACAATTACGCAGCCCACCATTGGATTTGGGGAAGCACTTCCTGCACCTAAATTTGCCAATTTGAGGCAGCGATTCATATATTTTTCGTCGGTCGTCATTTTGCAAGGAAAAATTAACTTTGTCGGGTCAAAAATAAAAAATGCAAGCGACTATTCAATACATTAAAAAAGAATTAGCTGAATTGTATCCTGAAACTGAGGTGCAAGGATTTATCCGATTGATTTTTGAATCGGTTTGTGGGTGGAGTTTTACAGAACAGATTTTAAAAAAGGAAGAAAAATTAAACTTCCCCGAGATTCAAAAGATTGAAGCAATTATTCAACGATTAAAAATGCATGAACCTATTCAATATATTTTTGGCGAAACAGAATTCTACGGACTGAATTTGAATCTTACTTCGTCGGTTTTAATTCCTCGCCCCGAAACCGAAGAATTAGTGCAGTGGATTATTGAAAGCAATTCATTCGAATCGCCTCGAATATTGGATATTGGAACTGGAAGCGGTTGTATTCCACTTGTTTTGAAAAGTAAAATAAAAAATGCCAGTGTTTCTGGAGTGGATATTTCGGAAGATGCATTGGAGGTTGCCAAACAAAATGCCAGTTTAAATAACCTGGAAGTGAGTTTTTTTCAAACTAATATTTTGGATTGGGAAAATTATAAATGGAACTCGTTTGATGTAATTGTGAGTAATCCTCCGTACGTTCGGGAGCTTGAAAAGCAGGAAATGCAAACCAACGTTTTGAAGTACGAACCCGAAAATGCTCTGTTTGTTTCAGATGAAGACCCACTTATTTTTTATCGTAGAATTGCCGAGTTTGCTCAAAAATATTTAGTTAAAGATGGAAAATTATTTTTCGAAATTAACGAATATCTGGGTAAAGAAATGTGTAACCTGTTAGCACACAAAGATTTTGTTTACATTGTTGTGAAAAAAGACATGAATGGCAAAGATCGAATGGTGTACTGTAGAAAGAAAAATTAGCAATAGAATCTGCATTGAAAATAAATTTTCAAACACTTTTTTCTATCTTGCTTCGCAAAGCAGAAAATTAACAAAGTGAGGAAAGCCCTTAAAAGCATATTATTACTCGTGAATTTTATAGTGATTTTATCGCTATTTATAGGATATCTATCGGTTTATATTTCTCCCGATAAATATTGGGTACCTTCATTGTTTGGATTAGCTTATCCTTTTATTTTAATAGCGAATATTCTTTTTATTGTGTTTTGGATGTTGGTTAAACCCCGCTTTTTATTGTTTTCGTTGCTTTCAATACTAATAGGTTGGGGCTTTGTTTCGCGCTATGTTCAGCTAAAAGGAGAGAATGTGGAAAAAGGCGATGTAAAAGTGGTTTCGTATAATGTGAAATATTTTATTGGAGACAAGGACTTTACACAAAAAGAGAATGCCAATAAAATTGTCTCTTTTTTAGAAGAGCAGAATGCTGATATTATCTGTTTGCAAGAAGCTAGGTTGCGTAAAAACACCATTTTTAACTTGCCAAATACAGTTAAAAAATTGAGTTCAATCGAGCATTATCAGTATGCACGCACCAGTACAACTTACGGCTCGGTTACAATGACACGCTATCCAATTGTAAACATGGGAGAAATTCGTTTTGAAAAATCGCGAAACATAACGATTTATACCGATGTCATAATTCAAAAAGATACTTTTCGTATTTTTAATGTGCATTTGCAATCGTATCAAATCGACCCGAATAAATATTCAATTATCGATTCGCTTGGAGTTAATCAGGAAAAAGATTTAAAAGAGGTTCGCGAAATGAGCGTTAAATTTAAAAAGGCATTTCAGATGCGGGCAGAACAAGTTCGGGAAATAAAAAAATATATGTATGAGTCTCCGTATGAGGTAATTGTTTGCGGCGATTTTAACGACACCCCGGTTTCGTTTTCTTACCAACAATTGCGAGGAGATTTGACTGATGCATTTGTGAGTTCAGGGAAAGGAGTGGGGCGAACATACATTGGAAAATTGCCTTCGTTTCGGATTGATAATATTTTTCATGGAGCTAAATTCGAGTCGTATAATTTCCAAACCTACGATTTCCGTTTGTCCGACCATTTACCTATTTCGTGCGAATTGGTAATAAAAAAGGACTTAGATTGATAAGATTTCCAGAGCAGTAATTTTATCTTTTTGGAGCTGCTTCGTTAACATTTCAACTCCTTCGAATTTTTGCTCTTCTCTTATTTTGTCAACAAAAATAAGTGTTACTTCTTGCCCGTAAATATCTCCCGAGAAATCAAAAATATTAACTTCAATACTCCGGTTGTCTGCATTTTTATTGAAAGTTGGGCGAGTGCCAATGTTTAGCATTCCGTTGTAAATTTTACCGTTTACATTTGCCTTAACCGCAAATACGCCGTAACCCGGAATAATTTTGTGTTTGTCTGAAGCTTCAATATTTGCTGTGGGAAACCCCAGTTTTCTACCGAGCTGTTTTCCCGAAACCACAGTTCCGTGAAGTGTAAAATTGTAGCCAAGAAAATGATTTGCCAACTTAATGTTACCGCTTTGTAATGCTTCACGAATTTTTGTTGAGCTTACATTTTTTTTATCAACAGAAAGTGCGTCTAGTTTTTCAATTTCAAAATTAAATTGCGCAGCGCATTTTTGCAGGTATTCAAAACCACCTTCACGGTTTTTGCCAAATTTGTGGTCGTAGCCAACTACCAAACAGTGTGTTTTTATTTTTTCAACCAAAATTTGTTTTACAAATTCAGAATAAGTTAATTCTGAAAATTCTTTGTTAAAGGGATAAACAACAAGGTGGTCGATGCCAAATTTTTCGAAAAGTTTAATTTTTTCTTCGAGTGTTGTAAGCAGGCGTAAATTGCTTTGGTTTGGCGTTGTTACCAATCTCGGATGAGGGTAAAACGTGAAGATAACAGATTCTCCATTGTGTTTGTTTGCAATCTCTTTGAGGCGTTTAATAACTTTATGATGTCCTAAATGGACACCATCGAAAGTGCCGATAGTTACTACCGGATTTTTTGCATTAAAATGTTTTAAATCTGTATATAATTTCACTTTGCTGATAGAATATGAACGAACATAAAATTTTTTGACGAATAAAAAGGCAAAAAAAGTAAAATTCTGCAAGTAAAAGAAATTCTTAAAATATGTTATTTTCCGAAATACAGTTTTTGATATAGTGGATTTTGTTAATTTTACGCCCTTTAATAAAAATAAGCATGACATTAAACCGAATTGTATTTATTCTAGTTGCCGCAATTATAGTATTAAGTAGTTGCCAAAAAAGCAATCAGTTTACCATAAAAGGTAAAATTACACACGCCGCCGGAGAAACTATTTATTTTGAGGAATTGCTGGTTTCTTCGCGAGAACCATTGGCTGAAATGAAAATTGATAAAAATGGTGAGTTTGAGTTTACCTGGGAAACAGGTACTCCAACATTCTATCTTTTAAGAATGTCGGATAAGAACATAATTACCCTTTTGGTTGATTCTGTTGAAAACGTAACTGTTGAAGCCGATATTGCAAATTTCTCTCGGGAATACAATGTAGAGGGTTCGTTAGGTTCGAAGTTGGTTAAAGATTTAATTGTAGAATTAAATACGACGGAGCATGGATTAGATTCCTTGAAAGCATTGAATGAAGTGTATAAAGGAAATCCGGACTATAGCAAGTTGAAGCCACAGTGGGACGAAGAATACGGTAAAATTGTTCAGAAACAAAGGGATTATTCTATTGCCTTTGTTACAAAAAATGCATTTTCTATGGCAAGTGTTTACGCACTGTATCAGCAATTTCAAGATGGAAGTTATGTAATTAGCGATTTGCAATCGATGCGAACAGCTGCATCGGCATTAAATTCAATTTATCCGAATTCGAAGCATGTTCAGGCACTTTACCAAAATACTTTGCGGGTTTTGGAAAACGAAAGGGCAGCGAAAATGCAACAGTTTATTCAGGAAAATGGTGAAAATAGCCCGGATATTTTATTGCCTAATCAGGATGGAAAGGAAATTGCTCTTTCATCTTTACGCGGCAAAGTAGTTTTGCTGCAGTTTTGGGCAGCCGAAGATCGTGGTTCGCGAATTGGAAACCCCGTTTTGGTAGAACTTTATAAAAAATATAAAAGAAAAGGATTTGAAATTTACCAGGTAAGTATTGATGAAAACCGCATTGAATGGGTGGATGCAATTGATAAAGATAAATTGACCTGGACAAATGTTGGTGATATGAATGGAAGCACTTTGGCCACGAATACTTATAATG
>JABMPI010000054.1 GCA_013203755.1 Bacteroidota bacterium | reverse complement strand
TCTGAAGGTTATTTAAAATCAAAAGGGATTGATTTTGAAATTCCTAAACAACTCTACAACCTTAAAAATGATATTGGAGAATTAGAAAATTTATATCAGCAAAATAGAGAGAAAGCGGATGAACTGGCTGCTTTGTTAAATAAAATAAAAGAAGGAAAGTAATTTACTCTGGTTGTATGATTTGGAAAAAGACCCCAACGAATTAATAAATTATTATTCCAACCCGGATTATAAAAAACAAGTGAAGTATCTGGACAAAGAGCTATAGAATTATTGTCTGGAATATAAGGATCCCAGGATTCAAATTCCGTACATCAATCAAAAAATATCGGAAGTAATAAAATAGGAGTGAATTAAAATCACAATTTTATATACTCATTCGAATCAATCTTTAATTGCTAAAGTGTTTAGCCAATATTTTACCTCCTGAATATGAAGTAAATAATTTGTTACAGACTTGGGAAGCTTATTTTTGTCTTGCAATTCTGATATAAAATCAGATGCTATTTTTACTGATTTAAACCGACCTTCATCGATTAAAAAATCGCATAAGTATTGAATAATAAAAATCATGTCCGACAGCTGGAATTCAGGATGATATTGCACTCCAAAAAAGTCAGAATTTTTATATTTGATTGTCATCGCCTGAACTTCTGAATGATCGTTTCTAGCCAGGATTATTGAATTCTTTGGGGGTTGAACTACTTCGTCCAAATGAATACAAAGTGCATTAAACTTTTCTTTTCTGCCTTGAAAATAGGGATGATTTTTACCTGCTTCTGTCAGTTCAATCGGTTTCGAAACTCCTAATTCTCGTCCGTTGGGACTGGTGGAAACTTGTCCCCCAGCCACCATTGTTGCAATTTGCAATCCCCAGCAACTGCCATAAATAGGTACTCCGCTTTCAAATACATCTTCAGCAAAAGCCAACTGCCGCGTTACAGCTGGAATAGGATCGTTAATGTACAGTGAACTTCCTGTCCACAAGATACCATCAAAGGTTTTTAGCTTATTTATTGAAGGAAGCGAACTGTCGTCTTCTGCCGGGAAAACGACTTCCACGTCGGCTACGGGCTGTAATATTTTCAACATTGCCAGGAAGCGTTTGTGGTAGGGCACTCCTCCACTTGCTTCGCGCTTAGCCCATATTTCTTTGCTATTTCCTTCAACTATTAAAAGGTGCATGATTTTATTTACAGGTTTTCTAATTTTCCATCAAGAGCAGCCCGGAATAAATCCTGCAAATCTTTTGCATTTACCGGTTTCGCATTCGATGGGGTAGAAGGATCGTTAAATGCGGCGAGGCCAATTTCAACTTCGTATTTATCGTCAATATCAATTTCCCTTAAACTATGAGGAATGTTAAGTTGCTTCCTGAGATCGAGTGTGTAATTAATTATGGCATCGGTTCCCGGATTGTCCAACCCAAGAACTGTGCTGAGATGAACCATCTTTTCTTCAATTGCTGATGCGTTTTGTTTTAATCCGTAAGGTAATAAAATGGAATTCGCCAGACCATGTTGAATGTTATAGATTGCACCAAGTTGATGAGCCACAGAATGTATCGATCCCAATCCTTTTTGAAAGGACACAGCCGCCATGGAAGAAGCCGTCAGCATATTTCCACGGGCTTCCAGATTTTGACCATCAGCAACTGCAATTGGCAAATATTTCGCAATTATCCGAATCGCTTCAATGGCAATGCCTTCCGCCATCGGATGGTAACCGGGAGCGCAATAAGCTTCCATGGCATGTACCATTGCATCAATGCCTGTCCAGGCTGTAATGTGTGGAGGTAATCCCACTGTTAATTCAGGGTCTGAAATAATAATGTCGGGCAACATTCCCGGATGAAATATAATTTTTTTTGAACGCTGCTCTTCATCTAAAATAACTGCTGCACGACCAACTTCCGAGCCGGTACCTGCCGTAGTTGGAATTGCAATTATTGGCGCAATTCCATTAACATCGGCCTGTTTCCAGTTGGCGCCAATGTCTTCGAAATCCCATAAAGGGAGAGTTTGCCCCGACATAAATGCGATGGTTTTAGCGGCATCCATTGCCGATCCGCCACCAAAAGCGATAACACCATCGTGTCCATTTTTATTATAAAAGGAAACGCCTTCAGTTACATTATTCCCTGTGGGATTGCCCTGTACATTGCTGTAAATATTGAAATTAATCCCCGCAGATTTTAAGATTTCGGTTGTTGTTTTTACGATGGCTAAATTAACCAGCCCTTCATCCGTAACAAACAGTGGATTTTGAATATTTAATTGTTTACAGGCATCGATAATCTCTTTGATTCGTCCGTTGCCAAACCAAATTGCTGTGGGGAAATTCCAATTCGTATTCTGTGGTATCATTGGTAAATTCTATTTTTTTATTTTTAAATGAAATGATTTTGCATGAGTTACTTGCTGGTAGCCTAAAGTTGAAAGTGTAATTCCGCGTCCTGTGTTTTTTACGCCTGTCCATGCCAAAGCCGGATCCAGATAATCGCAGCGGTTCATAAATAATGTTCCGGTTTCAACCTGACGACCTAATTCCCGTGCTTTGCTTTCGTCTTCAGTCCAAATGGAAGCAGTCAATCCGTATTTCGAATCGTTCATCAAACGCACAGCTTCCTTGTCGTCGCTCACTTTCATGATTCCAACCACCGGGCCAAAACTTTCCTCGGTCATTACTTCCATGCTGTGATCTACATCAATTAAAACCTGTGGCGCCAGATAAGGAGTACCTTTTTCAGAGGCTTTAAAAAGGGATTCATTAATTATTGCGCTGGCTCCTTGTTTAACAGCATCTTCAATTTGCTGACGCACATAATTGGCAGCACTTGTTTTTACCATCGGGCCAATATTGGTAGCAGAATCCAGCGGATTTCCCAACACATATTTGTTTGTGAGATCTGCAAAACCAGCTACAAATTTGTTGTATAGATTTTCATGTACATAAATTCGTTCAATACCACAGCAAGACTGCCCACTGTTAAAGAATGAACCATCCACCAAATTATTAATGGCGTAATCCAGATCAGCATCAGCTCGAACGTATGCCGGATCTTTTCCTCCCAGTTCCAAACCACAAGGAATAAATTTGTCGTTTAACGATTTTTGTAAGGCTACCCCAGCTTCAACCGAACCTGTAAAAAATACGCCATCGACAGCCTTGTCGGCAATTAATACTGCTGTGTTAGCGTGGTTGAGGTGTAGTATTTGAAAAACACCTTCGGGAAGGCCAGCTGTTTTTGCTGCTTTAAGATAGCGTTCTGCAACCAGTGGTGTTTGTCCCGAGTGTTTCAGTATAACTGAATTGCCGGCAACCAGCGCCGGAACAATAGCATTAACCGAAGTTAAGAAGGGATAGTTCCAGGGGCTCAGAACTGCAATAACTCCCAATGGTACATTTTCAATCCACCTTTCAAAGCCATCTTTGGCTTCTGGTTTATGCGGACTCAATGCGTCTTCAGCAATGTCAATCATGAAACGGGCTCGTTCAACAAATCCATTTATTTCCCATGGCGATTGGCTCAATGGTCTTCCCATTTGCCAGGTGATTTCTTCAGCAATCTCGTTTTTGTCAGCTTCAATAGCATCTACAAAATCTGAAACGTATTTGATCCTTTCGGACAAAGCTAAATTTGACCAATCAAGATAAGCAGGTCTGGCTAATTTTAAGGCTTTCTCTATATCAGGCAAACTATGTTGCTCAAAAGTGTAATAAACAGAGCCGTCTATTGGTGTTATTGTTTTTATGTGAGACATATTGTATTGTTAGATAATTTCAAAGTATCGGTTCAGTTGCCAGTCTGTTATGGCTTTGCGTTGCTGCTGATCTTCCCATTCGCGTGTGTAAGCGAAATGATCTACAAACTGATCTCCAAATAAATTTCTGGCCGAATCGGAGGCTTTTAACCGAGCCGCTGCCTGCGATAAAGTGGATGGTAGCATCAGTGCTTCATCGTATTGTTTGGCGTAAGCATTTCCTGCAATTGGCTGGTTTGGTTCTATTTGGTTTTCAATGCCCCAAAGTCCGGAACCCAAAGCGGCGGTAAGTGCCAGGTACGGATTTATATCAGCTGCACTTACACGGTATTCAACCCGTTGCGATTTTGGTGTACCAGGAATTGCACGAATAGCGCAGGTTCTGTTGTCTAATCCCCAGGAGGCAGCGGTTGGTGCCCAAAATCCCGGAATAAGACGAGTGTAACTGTTGCATGTTGAGGCAACCATGGATAAAAACTCAGGCATCAATTTTTGCTGCCCTCCAATAAACCAGCGCATGGTGTCGGACATATTATGCTCTTTACTTTCGTCATAAAAAGCAGCAGAACCATCCTTGTTTTTAAGCGACATGTGCAAGTGTCCCGACTGGCCAGGGTAGTCTTTCGACCACTTGGCCATAAAAGTTGCCATCAGGTTATTTTGCTGAGCCAGTACTTTCATAAAGGTTTTGAACAACACTGCATTGTCGGCAGCTTTGAGCGCATCGCTGTGTTCCAGAGCGGCTTCAATTACACCTGGGCCGGTTTCGGTGTGCAGCCCTTCAATGGGCATGTCCATCTCATCGGCCATTTTCATAATTTGGTGATACAAATCTGCATGAGTTGAATTCCTCAAAGTTGAATATCCAAAATTACCAGGGGTGATGGTTTTTAAGTTTTTGTAATTCTTTTCTCTGATACTTTCGGGTGTTTCGTCGAACATGAAAAATTCAAACTCGGAAGATGCTGTGGCCGAAAGCCCCAATTTATCAAAACGTGCTAATATTTTTTTCAGAATAGAACGGGGACAAACGGCCGCGGCCGGGCCTCCCGAAAAATCAGCTAAAAACAAAACGGATTGGTTATTTTCGGTTGGAAGCATTCTACAGCTCGTTGGATCAATATTTGCCCATGCATCGGGGAAAGCTGTGTTCCAGCCAGTAAACGAATCTTTGTCGTATAGTTGATCATCTGAATCCCAGCCAAAAACAACATCGCAAAAGCCAAAGCCATTTTCAATGGCAGAATCGAATTTTTTCTTTTGAACGTATTTTCCTCGTAACACGCCATCGCAATCGGTAACTGCCAGTTTTATGTTTTTAATTTGAGTTTCTTCAATCAGCTTTTTGGCACTTTCTATATCAATTACTTGTTCAGCTTTCATATTTAATTCTTTTACATTGATTAAAATATCTAATCAACAGGCTTTGAACCATTCCTTTTATCTCAAAGAGAATAAGAAACGAGCCTATAAAAATAATAACAGTTTGGAATTTTACTTCTTATTCATAGCAAATTCTTCTTCCGGCGACAGAATTAAGCGATGTCGTCCTTGAATTCCAAAATACAAGAGCCCTACTACTAAATAAACTGCTGCGCTAAAAACGGCAACCCGATAAGATGAATCCTGCAATTGGTAGTAGATAGTTGCGAGAGCTATCACAATTGTGATCCATGCACCGGTTTTACCCATCGGACTAATATAAGGACGCTCTAATTCCGGTCTCCTGATTCGGAGCAATAAAAACGAAGCACTCTGTAAAACGTAGGACAACATTGCACTGAATACAGCCATGTTTAGCAAGGCACCACCGATAAAAATTCCACTTTGTTCAGCACCTGATAAAAATCGGGTAAGCATTAATACCGCAAAACCAATTACCGATCCAGCTATTAGAGCCGTATAAGGAGTTTTGCGTTTGCTGTGTGTAATGGAAAGAAATACCGGAAAATAGCCAGCCCTGGATAGCGAGTAAATCTGTCTTCCGAAAGCAAATATTATGGTGTGAAAAGAGGCAATCAACCCGATAACAGCTACCAGTGTAAGTCCTTTGGCAATGCTGCTGCCGTATAATATTTTAAACCCGTCGAGTAAAGGTTCTCCCGATTGTGAGAGTGCGTAAGCACCTAGTGGGATCGATGAATTCAACCATAATATCATAAATGCAGAAATAATTAGCGTGATCATTCCGAATGTGAGTCCTTTGGGCATATCTTTTTTAGGATCAACTGATTCTTCTGCAGCAAGTGGCAGTTGTTCGATGGCGAGAAAAAGCCAAACGGCAAATGGCATTGCTCTCAAAGCACCTGCAATTCCCATGGGTAAGAATTTTCCATGTCCACGGGTTAAAAGTTCTGCTTTTCCTGTTGCACCCGCTTTTATATTGAGTGCATTGGTTAAAAAGTCGACATTGCCAATGGACGATATCCAGAAAATAACCAGGCATAACAGCGCAAGTATAGTTACTACAACGGTGAGTTTGAATGATAATTCAACTCCCACAATATTTAGAATGGTGAAAAAGGTGTAAAAGCCAAACCACCAATATGGTAGGCTGTCCGGACCAGTTTCGAATATTCCGCTCATGTATGAACTAATAAAAAATACGATGACCGCCGGCGTTAATATATACTCCATATTTTCAACCAAACCAGTAAAAAAGCCTCCCCAGGGTCCCATGGCCGAACGGGCAAACGAATAGGCTCCTCCGGTGTGTGGCAATGCCGGAGACATCTCGGCAACACTCTGTGTTAATCCAATATACATAATAGCAATAATGATAGTTGCAATTAACATTCCGCCCCATCCGCCAGAAGCCAAACCCAGATTCCATCCCGAAAAATGACCTGATATTACTGCACCCACGCCTAAGGCCCAAAGAGACCAAACTCCTGCATGTCGCTTTAACTCACGGGATTCAAAATAGGATTTGTCCATTTCTTTGTAGGAAACTCCTTTGAAATTTTTACTCATAAAGTTTTACTTTCAGTTATGTTGTTAGATTTCTCAGACATCAGTTTATATAATAATGATGAATGCCAGAGTTCCTAAAAATACTTATATTTTTCATTTTTGTTTGCTTATCGTACTATTTGTTGTCATTTAGATAGAAAAGGATGCGCTATGTTGTTTTTTATATCTAAGATACAATGTTGATATTAGCATTGAATATACGCAATTAGGTAACTAATTTGCATCTGTCAATGATGTGGTAGTTTGGTTAAGAATGTTCGTTTTCACAACTTTAGGAGTTTTAAAAGTTAGGCTTTTACCTTGTAAATGGCAAGTTCTAAAAATAGGTACAACGCAGAAAATGAACATTCCGGACAAACTCTAGTTCAGAAAAAGTTCATCGATAAAAATCCAGGCTGGGTTCCCTTTGGCAGAATGCCATGAAGGTAATTTATTTAGATTGGTTACCGTAAACTTATAGTATTTATAGGAAGTCCCTTCAGGAAAATCACAGTTGTAAGAATTGGCACCTCCGGAATCTGACTTATTTGCTTCCTGGAAATTTGCCTCTGCAATATTTTCGAATTGTTTAGTATCGTAACTCCCTTCAACGATTATCGATTTAATAGGGAAAATATGAGCATCAATATTCACCAATGCGTTAAAATATGCCGATTTTAATGGTTTCGGCTGATTGAACCCAATAATAAATTCCATATTGTAATCTTTGTAGGCCAACCACTCTCCATTGGAAGTATTATTTTCTCCTAACTGGAAATTAATAAGCGTTTTTGCTCCCTCATTTTTGTATCTTGGATGTGGATCAGTTACTAAATAGATGGTGTCTGGATGAATTCCAGATTTGTAAAATGTTCGCTGAATAACGTCGCTACTTATCCAACCTGTTTTGTAAGCTTTAATTTTTAACACCGTATTTTCTGAAAGTGTTAATGGCTGACTATACTCGCTACTTTTTACACTATCCGGCTCGCTTCCGTCTGTGGTATATTTTATATGCACACCTTTTAAAAGGTGTTTCAATTGTACGCCTAAATGATTGGAAAAAATTGATGAGTCTTGTACAATCG
>JABMPI010000533.1 GCA_013203755.1 Bacteroidota bacterium | reverse complement strand
TTACTTCCTCCAACATTTACTTCCGGATCTAATCCTGAATATTTAGTTAATGTAAATACATTGGTGACTTGTCCGTAAACTTGCAGGGTTCTAAATTTATTACCCAAAATATTGTTTAGATCGTAACTCAACCTCAAATTTTCCATGCGCAGGTACGAACCATCTTCTACAAAAGCAGAAGAAGGCTGCTGGCTGTCAATATCATTACCTTCGGCTTTAGGTAAAGTAGCATCTGCGTTGTTAGCAAGGTAAGGGCTTCCCCATGATTCATAAAGTCTTTCATGGCTCCTTCCGCCCTGGAACTGAACAAAATCGATAAACCTTCTGGTATAGTTTATCATATCGTTGCCATAACTGGAATATAACTGGGCCACCAAATTAAAGCCTTTGTAGCTCACGTTGAAGTTCAATCCTGCTGTAAAATCCGGGTGGGGAGATCCAATATATGTACGGTCATCGGAGTTAATTACACCGTCGCCATTGATATCCGAATATTTGTAGTGTCCTGGTTCATTATACGTCCCATCAGCTCCAAATGCTGTTGGCCATGCTGCAGCCTCGGCCTCGGTCTGAAAAATACCTTCAGACACATATCCGTAAAATTCAGGAAAAGATGTTCCTTGTTCACTTCTTGTATAAATCATTTCACGATTCGATTGCCCTGACAGAAATTCACCCTCTTTATCAGAAAGGTTAACAATCTCATTTTTATAGTGAGAAATGCTAAAGTTAATATTATACTTAAGTTCGTCATTTAAAGCGCTGTTTACATATCCCAATTCAAAATCAAATCCCTGGTTTTTCATCTCACCTACATTAACAGAAGGCGCTGAGGCCCTGCCCAATACCATGGGTATCTGCTTAGGGAAAAGCATATCAGATGTTACGCGTTGCCACAAATCAATAGAAAAATTCAAATTATTAAAAATCGCTCCATCAACACCTAAATTGGTAGTTTTTGTGGTTTCCCATTTTACGTCCGGGTTACCGAAAGTTGACTGATAGAATCCGGTTGCACCATCAGTTGCATTAGCACCATTTATAGGGTAAAATGAATTATTATAACTAATAGCAAAATTGGTATAACTGTTATAATTACCAATACGGTCATTCCCGGTTGTACCATAACCTGCACGGATTTTTAACTCATCCAGCCAGCTTCCTGTAGATGACATGAAACTTTCGTTTGATATTCTCCATCCTGCCGAGAATGCAGGGAAAATACCGTACGTGTTATCTCCTCCAAAACGGGAAGAACCATCACGCCGGACAACTCCTTCAAACAGATATTTGTTTGCATAAGAGTAGTTGACACGTCCAAACGTGGAAAATAAACTCCATGAATTCATATTAGCATCGTTATTAATACTTGCCAAACCGGTTGCAAGCTGCATGTAATTGAGGTCTTTGGAGAAAAACTGCGATCTTGATGCATCAATATAGTTATACTTATAATCGATGGCTTCAGAACCTAACATTACCGTAACATCGTGTAAATCTGCAAAAGTTTTGGAATACTCAAGCGTATTGGTCCAATTCCACTGCATACCAAAACCAGCACCTTCACTTAAAGAAGCATATTTTCCTCTTTCCGCATGAGCTACTTCAACAAAACCAGGATTTCTGGAATGACGTGTAGAGTAATTAACACCTAAAAGAGAACGAACTGATAAACCTTCCATAATGTTAATCTTGACATACGTATTTCCACTGATGTTCATTCTTTTCGTAAGATCATCTTTATTAGCATCAAGTAAGTGTATTGGGTTTTGAGAATTCCCGGTACCTTCAGCTCTTGTTCCTGCGTAATTTCCCATTACATCATATACAGGCACAATGGGTTGCATACGGTATGCCCAGGAAACAATCGAACCTTCAGAGTTGTTTCCCTGATGGCCGTAATCCTGGGTGAAAGTTACCCCGACTCTTTCACCTATTTCTATCCAAGGCGCAGGATTTGTAATAATATTGGAACGGAGATTAAACCGATCGAAGCCGGTATGTTTCAAAATACCTTCTTCCAACATGTAACCAACCTGAAATGCATAATTGGTGGTTTCACTACCACCAGTAAGATCAACTGAATATTCCTTGAACTGCGCATTCCGGTCGGCTTCATCCAACCAATTAGTACCTAACTTATTGGCTTTCATAATGAGGTATGTATCAGTTCCATCCTCGTGAATCATCTTATTATCGTACAAACTGAGATCTACATTTGTAGCCCTTGCAGGCCTGATGTACTCCGGTATATCCGGATTAGCCCCACTGCCATACAGTGGATGAGAAGCCGAAATTCCATCGTTTTTTGCTTCTAACCAGAGCATTTCACCATATTCCTGGGTATTAAGCAGATCATAGTAATTAATATTCTTGCTAATACCTTGTTTAACATTTACATTAACCTGGGCTTTTTGATTTTTCCTACCGCTCTTTGTTGTAACAAGTATTACCCCATTAGAAGCCCTTGCACCGTAAATGGCTTGTGCAGCGGCATCTTTTAGAATCGAAATAGACTCGATATTATTAGGAGTAACACTTCCTCCCGGAACACCGTCAACTACCCAAAGCGGATTGTTGTCATTAATTGTTCCAAGTCCGCGAATTCGTATTGAAGCACCCTCTCCAGGTGTATTAGATTCCAATACTGTAACACCAGCCACAGATCTTAAAGCCTCAGAAGCCTCTACAACAGCCATTGCTTCTATATCTGATGCTTTTACAGTTGTTACTGCACCCGTAACTTCTCCTGCCATACGGGTGGCATACCCTACGGCCACAACCTCTTCCAATCCAATTACATCGGGTTGCATAGTTACATTAATCGTAGTTTGATTTCCAATCTCCAGTTCTTGCGAAACCATTCCAATGTAAGAGAAAACAAGTTGAGTAGCATCGGCAGGTACCGATAAGCTGTAGTTACCATCTACATCGGTAACTGTTCCCACAGTAGTTTCCTTTACGATAATGGTTACACCTGGTACACCTACACCATCCGCGTCAATAACCTGACCCGAAATTTGTTTTTGCTGTGCATAAGAACCTGGAGAAAATGCCATGAAAATGGCAAATAATAGAAAGGCTAAAAAACCTTTTAAATGATTTATTTTCATAAAATTTTTGATTTTTTTTTTTGAATTTGTTTTGATTAAAGAAAATGTTATTCAAAGAATTCTAAATTATGTTAAACTTTTCCATAGGCAAGTCAGGTTTTAGATATGCGTGAAAAATTGAATATTTATTTAATCTACTCGTAATATACAACTCTTAACATTAAAATACAACTTTTAACATTATTGAGCTACAGTTAAAATATGTTAAAGAATGCGAATCAAGGGTTAAATTGCTAATGTTATAAAAGCAGCAGCCAATCGCCCAAATGCGTGAACCATTAAACCTTTAGTAGATCTAACTTTACTGGCCTTTTGAATATCGGCCTTTTCAATCAACCAATTGAATATTGATTCGACAGGCTGTCTAACCCGTGAAACAGCCGTTGAGAATAAATCATTAGCTGCTTTGATTCTTTGCTTGATTACTTCAGGCATTCCTTTTACCGCTTTCACTGGCGTGAGCATTTCTGAATTTTGATGTTTTAACATGTGTTCATTAAGCTCGTTTATAAAGTATATTTTATCGCCCCAAAAGATCCTATTCTCAATCCCAGACCATGCTTCTTTAAATACAGTAACATCATTGACAGAGGCTGGGGTAAACAATATCTGCTCAGGATGAGGTAATTTACCAATACGCCGAAACCCCAGTAGGTGCAGCTTAAGACCATAGTAATATATCCCTTTTGTTGAACAGAACCCTTTATCTGTTATTTCAGTTGCAATCTTGCCTGAACGCTTTCCTGAACAGGTTATAAAGGGCATTGAATCCAATAAACTTTGGTCAAGGCAGCAATCTTCTGGCTGAAAATCTACCAAAAGGATTTCAACCAGCCTAGTAAAAGCACCACCTAACTTATTTAGCCTATTGTTGAAGGCTTGATAGCTCCCGAGCTTGGGAAACCAAGACTTTAGGTATTCTGAAGCAAAACGGTGGATATGCTTTGCTTTCATATGCCCTTCATGGTGCATGGTATAAAGGTATACTGTCATAATCTCTTGGTCTGTAAATTCCGGTTTATTATTGTTACTAAACCTTTCGCAATAAAATTGAAGTTCTTCAAATTTATCACAGATATAAAAGTAAATTCTTATTAACTTGTCGTCTTTATCCTTGGAAATCATATCTAATTGTCAATTCGTAACTGACTCCAAGATACTGATCTTCAAGAATTTAAACAAATTTAATCTACTGATTATCAACTATTTAATAAACTTTCTTTACTCTATTTTCAACTCTTGATTCGCATGAGTAATTGGTATTACTTCATTCTTACTATTTTAGGGTAAAACAGACCGATTACATCAACAAGGCTTTTTTGTTGATTCATCACTTCAAAAATATCCTTATAGGCCATAGGTGATTCGTCGATACCCCCGCTTAATAGTTCTACACCTTTTTCCTTTAGGTGTAAGTGCAGATCTGCTATATTGAGCTCTGATTTGGCTTTCCTTCTGGAAAGACGTCTTCCGGCACCATGGGCAGCTGAATTTAGAGATGCCTCGTCACCTTTTCCTTTTATAAGAAATGCCGGCGTTGCCATTGTACCGGGAATTATTCCCAAATCGCCATAATTTGCCGGAGTTGCTCCTTTTCTATGAATAATAAGTTCTTCTCCTCCAACTAATTTCTCCTTCCATGCATAGTTGTGGTGGTTTTCAATTCTTCTCAGCGGTTTTTCGCCAAGTGCTGATGAAAGGCGATTGTGTATTATATGATGATTGGCCGCAGAGTAATCACCGGCCAGTTCCATAGCCTGCCAGTACTCCTGTCCTTCCTCACTATCAAGGTCTAGCCATGCAAGCCTTGCAACCTGACCTGATAACTGTAACTTATCCCGGGCAACATTTGTATAGTGCCTGCACACCTCAGCTCCGAAATTACGTGAGCCGGAATGTGAAAGAATAGCAAAATATGATCCGGGTTCCAGATTTAATTTATCGTCTTTATGCTTAATTTCAACAATACCAATATCCACAAAATGATTTCCATGGCCGGAAGTACCCAATTGTTTGGCAAAGTTGTCTTTCAACGAGTTTACGAATTTTATTTCATGAAAAATGTCACGTTCAAGAAGTTCGTGTTCAATAATGTTTTCAAATTTTGATAATCCGAAACGTGTCTCCTCAAATAATATCTTGCTTAGTTTATCTTTTTGTGTTTCAATGATTTTTGGAACAATGGGATAGATAGACATACACATTCTGCATCCAATATCCATTCCTACACCATATGGTATAACTGCATTGTAAGCGGCAAGCACACCTCCAATGGGAAGTCCGTAACCCACATGTGCATCTGGCATTAATGCCCCCTTTACTGAAATAGGCAGCTTCATGGCAGTATCCATCTGTTCAATGGTCTCCCGGTCAATCAGATTTTCACCGAAAATTTTATAATATTCATATTTCCTAATTTTCATAATTCCCCTCCCCCCTTTAATTTCAGTTTTATCACTTGTGTAAATTGCTAATAAATATTCATAATTTCAACCTTCTTATGATTGCAACAAATAAAAAGGTTCAACAAGTTTACAAGGTGAAAGAAAGCCCGGCGGGATTTTCCAGGCTTCTGGAACATAATTCAAAAATTAGAATTATGAAAAAGCTTCTTTTATGTTGAACTTTTTGCGATAATTTCCCCAATGTCAGTATTGGTAAAATTAGTATTTGCTTGCTATTAAAATAGAGCCTTACAGCAACTTTCAATAAATTTGCAAGCTGAATACATTCACGTCCGGTATCGCTAATATTTTTACCTTTTATTGCCATTACTTTAATCTCTCCCCGCTAGACCAAATCCACAATCCGTACCATTAATTAAGCAAAACAGAAAAACAAAACCAACAAGCGGTTTCGAACCGCTAGACGGGTATATCGTTGTAGAGTTTCCATCTTTATACAAATAGAATATAGAGATGGAATCTTTTTTTTGCCTCCACCGTTTTTTAGTTGGGCTGCGACTCAAAGTCGCGCCCCCGCTAGTCTGGCAAGGTCTTTTGGTTCTACAATCCCCAGCTTTTGCAGGGCAATCCCCAAGGGGCACTGAACCATCCCCTACTTTTGCAGAGCAATCCCCAAGTGGCACAAGACAATCCCAAGGGGCACAAGCCAATCCCCAAGGGGCACTAACCCGTCCCCTACTTTCACGGTGTAATCC
>JABMPI010000053.1 GCA_013203755.1 Bacteroidota bacterium | reverse complement strand
ATTGTGTATTTTCATGAATCCAGTCGTTTACTTTTCGGTAATAGGGTAACCACATTTCATCAAATTGTTCTGGCGAGCAGAATGTAGAATCCTGTGTACCAAAATCGGTTCCGCAAATAAACATAGCATTTACTTTATTTCCAACCACTGCGAAAATTCTTTTTAGATTCTCAATGGCAATTTCAACCTGGCGTTCGTAAATGCTTTTTATGTAATCGGGGCGCATAACTGTACTCATGTACCATTCAGCTACATCGCGAACTCCTTTTGGAGCTTTTAGATTCATACCCGGAACAAGTGCAATGTCACCGAGAGCAGTTCCTCCAAAAGCAGTAATTACTGCTTTGCCGGAAAAATAGGCTTTATCAACTTCAATACGCCAATGTTCTAATTCTTCATTGCTAATTAATCCAAATTCCTCCAGATTATTTTCAACATTTAATTCTTCCTCAACAATTGGCTCCTGCCTGTTTATTGCATCGAAAAAGTAACTGGCTTTTGGCATTTTTGCACAAGGAGGAACAGATGTGTCTCCTTCAGGATACATCAGCAAATCGCCATTTTCGTCTTTTGTAGTATTGAAATTTAAAGGAACCATAACCCGCTGTCCCCATGGTGTTTTCCACTCTTTGTATGGTGCATGGTTGTGAAAACCAAACATATTGTTTTTCCCCCAGGCACCAATAACATCGATACCGATTGAATCAATCAACTCCCAACCAACTTCACCCAGCATCTGGAAAGGCTCAATTACACGAATTGGTTTACGTTGTAATCCAAAATGCCTGCGCAATTTTGAAATAGTTTGAATGTGTATTCCGGTTACCGGAGTTGCTCCTAAATCCAAAACAACTCGGTCGGGTTGTTTATGATTAACCGTTTTTAAAAATTGTTCTCTTGAGCTCATATCTAATTTTATTTGTATCGAATGTTTGAATCCTTATTAAAAATATAATTTTGAATATATTTTGTTGTAAGTTTCATTTACAAATATGTGCATTTTTTGTAAAATTATTTCTATAATTCTGTTTTTCAAAATAATAAGTTACAGCTATTTTACCTTTAATTTCTGAATTCCATTACCGGGTTTTTCAAATGGGCCTGCCGAAGGATTGTTTAAAGAGCGTTTATTTCCAAAATAGTCGGTATCAATTTGCAAAGGTGTACCATCAGAATTCTCAAATGCTTGTTTTGGTATCTTGGCTTTACCCAATAATTCAGTAGTTACAAGTTGATTTTTTTGATTAAAATATAAATCATCCAGAGAAAATCGCAGATAAATCTGACCGTCCTCCTCTATAACTTTTAGTTCAGGATTAAACCCTTTATTTTCGACATAATTAGTCTCTTTTTCATAATGAACAGATCCGGTGTAATAAACATTGCCATCAATGCTTACAGGAAGTTTTGCATTATTGTATCCCTGTATTCCAAAATTAAACCTGGAGTTTCTGTTATTTAATTTTTGGTCGCATTCCAGAAGAATATTATTGTAATACCTGTCATCGCCCGAATAAATAGTAGATAAACCCGCAACTTCTGTGGAGTGAGGCAAGTGGTATGGAGTAAAACGATTTGGTTCAGACCACATAAGAATTTGACCGGCAATCAGGTTATGAACAAAAGCAACTCCTTGCGATTGGTTTCTTATACTCGCAGCAGATAACATTAAGTTATTGTCGATTAGTGTGGGGCCATGATTAACTTCCAGAAAAATATCTTCTGAACTATTGTTGTAAAGCAAATTTTGCGAAACTCTTGCTCCCTGTGCCATCCAATCCAGCCATATCCCACGTCCGGTATCATGTATCCTGTTCTTCACAATTTTTGTATCTATAGCAGCATGAAATTTAATTCCACCTATTTCGGCTCCGCTAAACTGTCTTTTTGTCCAAATATGATTAATGTGGTTATTCTCGATAAGGCTGAAGGCTGCTCCCATACTGCCACACATTCCGGTTTGTTCACAAGCAAAAATCTCATTATTTCTTACAACATGAGACCCAATGTTCTCTTTACTCCAACCATTTCTTAAGGTGTTGAAAGTAACTTCAATATAATGAAGTGAACCATCAACACTCCGGTCGTGCGACCAAACATTATGTCCGGTTCCGCGGTCTTTCCCAAGAGTAATTCCTGAGCATTTCGAGTTACTGATCACGTTGTTCTCAATAATCCAGCCCTTGTTCCAGTGTGTGGCAATCATTCCAATCTGCTCGGCAGTGGGTGCTCCCCATTGTGTGGCCGCCTGACTAATATGAAATCCACGGATTGTAAGGTAATTGATTCCGGGTTTGTTAGGATAAAAGCAGGTTGGTCTTGCACTTATCTCTACCAACTCTTTGTTGGGATTGAATTCATGAAAATTAGCCCAGATGGTTGTATTGTTTTCATCGCTTTCGCAGTACCACGTATAAGTTGAACCTTCGGTATCTATAATGTTTGTAATTGGTTTGGAGCTATAAACCTTTTCGATTTTCTCCATTTCAAATAATGATTTCTCATTCAGGAATACTTCTCCGGTATGATGAATGCGACCATGGTTACTAAACCAATCGCCAAAGATCGAATCCTGATATGGGTTATAATTACCAAAGATTGAATTCGGAATCGTTACTTTCCAAATGCCATCTTTTTCATTCACCCATCCGATAACAATTTCAGAGCCTTTTATCTCCACTTTTTCTCCCGGAGCTGCCTGATAAATAATTCTTTTTTCATCGTTTTTACCACCATGCACAGGATTTATCCATTCGCGATAGGTTCCGGTATGAACAGTAATTACATCGCCGGGAAGAGCAATATTTGCTGCGGCTTGAATAGTTAATAATGGTGATTCTTGAGTTCCCGGATTTGTATCATTTCCGGTTTTGGCAACATGGTATTCTTTTGCTGAAACTGTAAAGCTGAAAAGTACAGCGATTAGAATGATTTGTAGTTGTTTCATTTTATAATGTTTTAATTGAATTCTTTATTATTTAT
>JABMPI010000532.1 GCA_013203755.1 Bacteroidota bacterium | reverse complement strand
TACCTCGTTAAACTCAAATAGTATCAAAAATTGCCGACAGCCTTCTCCGATTTATCGTTTAAAAAAAACTATCCAATAATCACAATCTGGGAAAAACCGTATTTAAAAAGAAAACTTTCTTCCGCATTCCAATTATCACCCGAATAAGCACATCTATGTAATTTCTGTGACCGTCAAACATCAGTCAATTTCTATTTGCAATACTAACCTAAATTCTCACCATTCTTGTATTTTCTATTATTTTGACACAAAAATGCTGCTTTTTATATATTTTTGTCTCATTTTTAACACATATATTAAATATGTGTTAAAGGAAACAAATCTCATGTCACAAATCACCTCTCTTTGGTATTTTTTTCATTTTTTTGATTCGTAATTAAAAATAAAGGGGTTCAAGTCTAGAAAAAACAAAAATTATTGAATTATTCATTCAGGAATAGGGGGTAAAAATATATTTCCATCATTTTTTATAAGATTATAATTTATAAACAGAATTAAATGAAATTATTAAAACAAACAAATAGAAATCATCATTTAAAAATTACAATTATGAAAAAGACACTATTAATTATGGCATGCATGTTACTATTAACAGCAATTACACCAAACCTAAAAGCACAAGAATGGGACACAGGATTAGACATTTACAATACCTACGTATGGAGGGGAACAAAATTTGGAGCTGGACCTGCCCTACAACCATATATTGAATTTAGTGCTGGCGGATTTGCCATTGGTGCATGGGGTTCGTATTCAAATTCAGTTTTAGCAGGCGATGATGACAGTTTTATGGAGGCAGATCTTTATGCAAGTTATGGTCTGGATTTAGGAGAAAGTGGATCTTTAAGTTTTGGTTTAACCGACTATTATTTCCCTCAATCACCTTATTCTGACGGAAAATCGCATTACATTGAACCAGCCATAACAGTTGGCATTGGCTCATTCTCACTTATGGGAGCCTACATTTCTGGAGATGGAGTAAGTGACACTTATATTGAAGCTGGATTAACAGCAGGCCCCGTGGATCTAACACTTGCTGCCGGCAACGGAGCTTATACAATAGATGGCAAATTCAGCTTATGTAACATAGGCTTGAGTACTTCAAAAGAAATTAAAATCACAGAAAGTTTTTCTTTACCAGTTTCAGGCGGAATTATCTACAATCCTTCTGTCGATGTATTTCATATTGCAGTAGGTATTTCTCTTTAATCATTAAAAATAATTCAAAATGAAAAAAATTGAAGCAATTATACGCAAAACAAAATTCGAAGAGGTAAAAGAAGCTCTTCATGAAGCAGGAATTGAATTCTTTTCTTTCTGGGATGTTCGGGGAATTGGAAGCGCCCGCGAAGGACGTGTATATCGCGGCATTGTTTACGACACAAGTACAATTGAACGTACAAAGCTTTCAATAATTGTTAGAGACAAAAATGTAGAAAAAACAGTTCAAGCGATTCTTACTTCAGCAAGAAGCGGCGAAACAGGTGATGGTAAAATCTTTATCATTCCCATCGAAAATTCATATCGAATTAGAACGGGAGAAGAGGGAGACGAATCGCTATACATTAAAGGAAAAGAAGAATAATAACGACTAAAAAATAATATCATGGAAGAACTTTCGATTTCGATAAATAACATATGGGTTTTAGTTGCCGCTTTTTTGGTAATGTTTATGCAACCTGGATTTGCAATGGTAGAGGCCGGTTTTACACGCTCAAAAAACACGACTAATATCCTTACAAAAAATTTAGTTGACTTTTCACTCGGTGCAATTTTATACTGGGCAATTGGATACACTTTAATGTACGGCGAATCAATTGGTGGCTTTATTGGAAAACCAATTCTATTCCTAAATGACAATGGGATTGGAGATTATGCCAACACAACTGATTTATTTTTTCAAACAGTTTTTGCCGCTACTGCTGCAACAATTGTATCAGGTGCAGTGGCAGAACGTACTAAATTTAGTGCCTACATTATTTTTACCGTTGTTATCACCGTATTAATATATCCAATCTCAGGACACTGGAAATGGGGTGGCGGCTGGCTGGATCAACTTGGATTCTTAGATTTCGCAGGATCAACACTTGTCCACTCTGTTGGAGCGTGGGTAGGATTAGCCGGAGCAATCGTATTAGGACCTCGTGTTGGAAAATATGTAAAAGGAAAAGCGAAAGCAATTCCAGGACACAACCTTACTTTTGGCGCTTTGGGCGTATTTATACTTTGGTTTGGCTGGTTCGGATTTAACGCCGGATCTCAATTAGGAGCTGCAGGAAACGACAACACTATTGCAATCGGACATATCGTTATGACAACAAACCTGGCTGCAGCCGGTGGTGCAATGGCAGCATTATTTGTTTCGTGGATGAGATACAAAAGACCAGCACTTTCGTTAGCACTAAATGGTGCACTTGCCGGACTGGTAGCAATTACTGCAGGCTGCGACATCGTTAGCCCTGGAGGAGCATTAATTATTGGTATTCTTGCAGGTACAATCCTCGTATTTAGTGTTGAATTTATCGATCAAAAACTAAAAATTGACGACCCCGTTGGTGCTATTTCTGTACACGGAGTAAACGGTGCCTTTGGTACATTAATGGTCGGCTTTTTTGCAACCGAAGGCGGTTTGTTCTACGGTGGCGGTTTTGATTTAATTATTGCACAGATTATTGGTATTGTAGCAATATTTATTTGGGCATTCGGATTAGGATTAATACTATTCAAAACAATAAAAGCAAGCATTGGGTTGCGCGTCTCCAAACGCATTGAAGAAGAAGGCCTCGATATCTATGAACATGGAGAGAGTGCTTACAATTGACCTTCTTCAGCTTTTAAGCCTGTAGCTGTCTGTTAAGGCCCGTCTGCTGTGGCGGGCCTTTAACAAACTCAATCATTAAAAATATTTAAAGTCAAGGTTTAGTTTGTTAGTTTAGTTAGATTAGAAAACGAAAAACCGGTTCACTTCTAGTGGCCGGTTTTTTTATGTTGAAAAGTTTAGCAGAATAAAATTCATTTTTTCAAAACCATTCTAATTAGAAAACTATTTTTGTCTATTCAAAAAAAAAAGAATAACAGAGATGATGCAAACTTGGTTCGAAAGCAAGGTAAAATACATGAAAGTTTCCGAAAGTGGAAATGAGCAAATGGTAACAGAAAATTTTCTACTGGATGCCGTTTCGTTTACCGATGCAGAAGCCCGTATGATACGGCAAATGCAACAAATGGTAAAAAAGGGCGAATTCGCAGTTATGGATTTAAAAAAATCGCGAATTGCCGAAGTATTTCCATTTGAAGATGGCGAATGGTGGTTTAAAGCCACAATTAATTTGGTTACCATCGACGAGGAAGGGGGAAAAGAAAAAAAGCTTAGAACCTACTACTTGATTATGGCTGATGACATTAACGAAGCACTAAAAAGATTAGATGAAAGTCTTTCTTATTTGGTAATTCCTTACGTTGTAAGCGCAATTGCAGTTAGTACAATCGTTGATGTTTTCCCTTACGATCCTTCTGAAACAGCGATTCCTGAAGGATTTGTTCCGGTTGAAATGGCAAAGGAAAATCCAATATTTACTGATGGGACAAATCCCTTCGAGGAAAATCAGGAGGAGCAAGAAATTGCTGATGAACAAGAAGAGTCAACATCTGAAGAATAAATAGAATTCTGTATTACAAAAACCAAATAAAAAAAGCCCATTCGTAAAGTTACGGATGGGCTTTTTCGTTTGAGTATTTTTTTACGAATGCCTTCTTTTTAGTTCACGAACAATGTCTTCAATACGGTAACCCTTGTGCGAAAGCAGTACAATTAAGTGATAAATTAAATCGCCTGCTTCATAAATAAAATTTTCATCGTCGTTTGCCATTGCACCAATAATGGTTTCAACAGCTTCCTCCCCCACTTTTTGCGCAATTGTACGCGTTCCCTTTTCAAACAATGAAGTTGTATAAGAACCTTCGGGCATTTCTTTTTTGCGCTTGTCAATAAAATCCTGAAGATAACTTAAAAACAAAATGTCGTTTTCCTGATTATTATCCTCAGTGTTTTTTTTAGAAGTATTTTCAATTTCGCTCATTATTAGATATTTATTACGAAGTTAAAGAATCAATTCTGATCCTATCTAACTACAATTTGTTTTTCTTTTAAATACTGTTTGAGAACCGGGATTGGAATTTCGTTGTAATGAAAGATACTTGCTGCAAGTCCGGCATCGGCTTTCCCCTTAGTAAAAACATCTACAAAATGTTCTTCTTTACCAGCACCGCCCGAAGCAATAATTGGTATTTTCAATGAATCTGCCATTTGCGCCAACTGTACATTGGCGAATCCATTTTTAGTTCCGTCGTGATTCATAGATGTAAAAAGTATTTCACCTGCCCCACGGTTTTCCGCCTCTTTTGCCCACGAAAAAAGTTCTTTATCTGTTGGAATGCGACCTCCATTTACGGTAACTGTCCAGTAGTTATTTTCATCGCCGCGTGCATCGATGGCTACTACAACAAACTGGCTTCCAAAATTACGAGCTAAATCATCAATCAACTTTGGATTGCGAACTGCTGAAGAATTTATTGAAATTTTATCAGCTCCTGCACTTAACAATTTTTCAGCATCTCTCAATTCGCTGATTCCACCACCAACAGTAAACGGAATATCAACATGTGCCGCAATACGTTTTACCAGTTCAACAAAAGTTTTACGTCCTTCATGAGTAGCTGTGATATCCAAAAATACCAATTCGTCGGCACCTTCAGCGGCATATTTTGCTCCTAATTCAACGGGGTCGCCAACCTCCTGGATATTCACAAAGTTGATTCCTTTAACGGTTTGTCCGTTTCGGATATCGAGGCATGGTATTATTCGTTTTGCAAGCATTCTTTTGTTTCGTGTTGAATGTTTATTGTTTAAAGTTACATCCGCAAATTCCGTCATGCTGAATTCATTTCAGCATCTCTCTTCCAAACAACAGATTCCGAAACAAGTTCGGAATGACGTAATAAACAACTACGCAATAAACTGTTCAATTTCTTTCAAAGTTATTCTATTTTCATAAATGGCTTTGCCGGTAATAACTCCCGGCACTCCCATTTCATCTAATTTTAATATGTCGTCCATAGTTGCAATGCCTCCGCTGGCGATTATTTCTATTTTTGGCAACTCGTCTAAAATCTCCTGATACAATTCAATTGATGGGCCAGTGAGCATTCCATCACGACTAATATCGGTTGAAATTACTTTTGAAATTCCCTTTTTATAAAATTCCAAAATAAACTCAATTACCGGGAGTGAAGTTGTTTCCAACCAGCCCCCCACAGCAATGTTTCCATCTTTCGCATCGGCACCCAGAATTATCTTTCCGCTGCCATATTTATCCAGCCACTTTAAAAATGTATCCTGGTCTTTCACGGCAATGCTTCCACCAGTAATCATTTGCGCACCGGAATTAAAGGCTATTTCCAAATCTTCGTCAGATTTTAGCCCACCCCCAAAATCAATAATCAAATTTGTATTGGTTGCAATGGTTTCCAATACTTTATGATTTACAATGTGTTTTGCTTTTGCACCATCTAAATCAACCAAATGCAAACGGGTAATTCCGGCAGCTTCAAACATTTTTGCAACCTCCAACGGATTTTCGTTGTACACCGTTTTCTGGTTGTAGTCGCCTTGTGAAAGACGAACGCATTTCCCATCAATTAAATCAATGGCCGGGATGATTTCTATTTTTTTGTTCATGTTTTTTTGTTTCTACAGATAGTAAACTCCTCTAAGCTTGTCATTTCGACGAAGTATAAGGAGAGATCTCTTAAAATTTAGCAGATTTCTCATTCGTGCCTCATTCGAAATGACAATTCCTAACAGCGTATCGTTAAGTTATTTATTTAAAAACACTCTGGTGGAACATTGCAAAAGTAAAAGAATTACAAATCCTCTAATATCATTTTCAGTACCGCTTGCGCAGTTACTTCGCGGTTAGCAGCCTGGTCAACAACAACAGAATTGTGGCTATCAATTACACCGTCGGTAACTACAACATTTCTACGAACTGGCAAACAGTGCATAAATTTAGCATTATTTGTAAGTGCCATTTTT
>JABMPI010000531.1 GCA_013203755.1 Bacteroidota bacterium | reverse complement strand
TCGTTCCAACATTTCATCTACATTAGAAGCGTAACCATATTTCACTTGCCCCCATGAAGTTATTCCAGGACGAAGTTTATGCAAGTGTGTATAATGTGGAGCCCTTTCTACAATTTTATCAATGTAATATTTTCTCTCGGGGCGTGGCCCAACCAGCGACATATCTCCAAGTATTACATTTATAAATTGTGGAATTTCATCTAAATGCGTTTTCCTGATAAACTTTCCAATTTTAGTAATTCGCACATCGTTTTCTTTTGAAAGTTCCGGAGTACCATTTTCTGCATCAGTAAACATACTTCGTAATTTAAAAATGGAAAAAGGTTTTCCAAACCTTCCAACGCGCTCTTGTTTATATAAAACTGACCCTTTGGAAGTGCCTTTTATTATTACTGCCAGAACAATAAAAATCGGTAAAAAAGCTACAATTGCAATTAGCGAAAGAAAAACATCTAAAAGACGTTTTATATTTTCTTGCCAGCCTGGCATTAAACCATTTGATATTTTAATTAACGGACTTCCATAAATAGTATTTGTTTTAACCATTCCCGAAAGAAAATCGTACAAATCCGGAATTCCCCAAATAGTAATCTGCTGATTTTCCACTATTGTCAGTATCTCACTCAAACGTTTATGTTCCACTGTTTCCAATGCAATTATCACCTCTTCAACATCACTGTTTTTCAAAATAGTGGTTAAGTCTGCAACCTGTCCAAGGTTAGGAATATACTCACTTAATAAGTCAACGTTGCTGTTTTCAACTCCAACAAAACCTATAAATAAATTACCGGCAGGACGTACCTGCTCAGTCATCTCAGTATAAATTTTTAAAGCATTTTCGTTATTCCCAATTAAAAGTGTATTAAACCCTATTTTCCTTTTATGAATCCGATGAATTGTACCTGTTGTAATAATTAACCTAAAAATATATGTAAGACTAAAATGCAAAGCAAACAAAGTAAAAAACAGCTGGTAGTAATTCTTGTATGAATCAATAAAATCATCCAAAATAAGCGTAAAGAAAATCACAATCACACCACATAATGTTGTAATAAAAGTTTGTCCCAGTTCAAGCAACCTCGAACGCCGAAAAATATTTTTATAATATCCGGTAATGTAATATAAAGTAAGCCATACAACAGGAATAAAAAGTAAACCCAAATAATAACGTGTGGTAAATTCCAGTGGAATATCCATACCAAATCGTTGAGGTTCGATTACGGTTTTTCGGTAAGTGAAAAATAATGTCCAGCTGATTGCCGCAGCTAAAAAGTCGAAAATTAAATATTTTGCAACCTGACTGGATTTATTCATTGAAGCTGTTAAGTTTGGTTTTTTGCACTGTAAAATGCAATTACACTCTTTAAACGACCGACATTCTAATTTATTGCGGCAAAAGTAATTTTTTAACCCTCATTATTAATCAATATGTTGCACTATTTTTTTATTGATTAATTTAAATAAAATCGTTGCTGCCAGGTAATCTTCCAAACGGCTATTTTTATGGGAATTATTCTGTATTGCATCAACAAATGAATCAAACTCATTTTCAACTGAATAACCAGACAAATCGAGTGTTTCATTGTTAAAGGAATATGTTTCCTTATTTAAATTGAACACAACAAATTTATTTTTTGAGTAACCTTTAATTTTAAATTTATCCTGCGAAATCTGGCTGCCAAAATTTAAGTTTACAACCGATGCATTTCCAAATTCTAGCCGTACATTCGAAAAAGTAGTCTTTTTCTCAACCGATTCAAAAGCTGTTACTCCTATTTTTTTAGGGCTAATTCCTGTAATTCCAATTAACATCAAAAGCATTGAATACAATGTTTTGCGCTGATCTTCATAGTTAGAGAATTTAGAAATATCTAAAAGCAGAGGCGCCTTAAAATTGTTGCTCAGCCATTGAATGGCGGGTGTAAAACAAAATGGATTACTTACTTGAACAACCGACCGCGACTCATTAGCCAATTTAGCCAATTGCGAACACTCGTCAATCGTAAGATCTAAATATTCTGTAGTAAAAATATGCTTCCCTCTTTTTATAATATCGCAAAGCATATCATACGGCAAGCGCGACGAATTATCAACCAGCAAAACATCGGCGCGTTCCACCAGTTCAACCCGGTTAAATTCGGGAATTGAAAAATGAAAACTATTTATTTGCGTACTGGTTCCTACCGACGCTTTCCCAATTACATTAACATTCTTATTTTTTTGAATGCGTTTTACGTGTGGTTCAAGCACTTCCGTAATCCCAATTATTCCAATATTCAGCATAATTTACCTTTTTATTTGGATGATGTACAAATATAGAATTCAACTACATTGCATTCACCTAATTGGGGTATAATTTATCAACGTTAAATGTTAATACTGAAAATGATAAATTAGGATGGAAAGATTATGAATTCGATTATTTTTGTGAAATAACAACTCAACATGACACTTAACGATACACTTCGACACCAGGGAATGCGAAAAAAACTGGTAGAAGGATTAAAAACAAAAGGTATTCGAAACCAAATGGTACTGGAAGCTATTGGCAAAATTCCAAGACATCTGTTTATGGAAAGTACATTTATCAACTTTGCATACAAAGATCAGGCGTTCCCAATTGGAGCAGGTCAAACCATTTCTCAGCCGTTTACAGTTGCATTTCAAACACAGCTTTTACAAATAGAAAAAAACGAGAAAGTTCTGGAAGTGGGAACAGGCTCGGGTTATCAGGCTGCAGTATTATTAGAATTAGGAGCTAAAGTTTTTACCATAGAACGGCAAAAAGAGTTATACTCAAAAGCTCAAAATTTTCTCCCCCAAATAGGTTATCACCCTGCTTTCTTTTTTGGCGATGGTTATAAAGGGCTTCCCAATTTCGCTCCATTCGACAAAATACTGGTAACTGCCGGTGCAGAACAAATTCCTGAAGATTTAAAACAGCAGCTAAAAATAGGGGGGCGTTTGGTTATACCTGTTGGTAGTAACAAGCGTCAGGAAATGTATGAGATAATCCGCATCTCTAAAAATGAATTCAAATCAATAAAACATGGTGGGTTCAATTTTGTTCCTTTACTAAAAGGCACCGTAAATTTTTAAATATGATAAAAGTTGAAAAATTTGTTGTAAACCCACTGGGCGAAAATAGTTTCGTATTATCCGATGAAACTGGTGAATGTATTTTTATTGACCCTGGGTTTTATTTTGATGAAGAGCATCAGGAGATAAAAAATTACATCGCTACAAATAAATTAACTCCGGTTAAAATTACAAATACACATTGCCATTTCGACCATATTATGGGAGTTGAATTTATTCGAAATGAATATAAAATTCCATTTCATGCCCACAAAGAAGATTCTTTTTGGGTTGACAATGCCGCCGAACAAGCACAACGTTTTGGCATGGAAGTGAGTTCGGTTTCACCCATTAATGAATTTTTGGTTGATAAAGAATTTGTAAAATTAGGAAACTCTCAACTGGAAATTATCCATGTACCTGGGCATGCTCCCGGACACGTAGTTTTTTACAGCAAAGAAGATAAAATCCTGATTGCCGGCGATGTACTTTTTTATGGAAGTATTGGCCGAACAGATTTACCCGGCGGTGATCACGAAACATTAATTTCAAACATAAAAAACAAACTTTTTTCGTTACCCGACGATACAAAAGTTTACTGTGGGCATGGACCGGAAACTACTTTAGGTTTCGAAAAAACAACCAATCCATTCTTAACTTAAAATATAAATTATGCTAAAACCATTTTCTTACAAAAAGCTTTAATAAAATGGTTTAAAATCATTTTTTCAATCGCGGTGGATTTCTAATATTGCAAACAATTCAAAACAAAATAATTTAGACTATGTCTCACGATAGATTTGTAACCCGTCATTTAGGACCAAGAGATAACGAATTAAAAGAAATGCTCGAGTTCGTCGGCGTTTCATCAATGGAAGAATTAATGGAGCAAACTGTTCCATCAAATATTCGATTAAAAGAACCATTAAAATTGAAAGAGGGTTTAACTGAACGAAAATATTTCAGGAAAATTCTTAACATTTCCAGTAAAAATAAAGTTTTTAATACCTATATCGGACTGGGGTATTACGACACAATTACTCCTGCAGTTATCTTGCGAAACGTTTTAGAAAATCCGGCGTGGTACACTTCTTATACTCCTTATCAGGCAGAAATTTCGCAAGGTCGTTTAGAGGCACTGTTGAATTACCAAACAATGGTTTGTGAACTAACAGGAATGGAAATTGCAAACGCTTCGTTGCTCGACGAATCTACTGCCGCAGCCGAAGCCATGGTAATGATGATGAATTTACGTTCGCGCAAAATGGTAAAGAATAACGTAAATGCTGTTTTAGTTGATGAAAAAATGTGGGAACAAACCCACGATGTTTTACGTACCAGAGTTAAACCATTAGGAATTGAATTAAGAATTCAGTCCAAAGACAGTTTTGAATTTACCGACGATGTTTTTGGAGTACTTGTTCAATACCCAAACTCCGATGGTGAAATTACAGATTATGCCGAATTGGTTGAAAAAGCCCACGAAAAAGATGTAAAAGTTGCCGTTGCCGCCGACATACTTTCCCTGGCAATTTTAACTCCTCCTGGAGAATGGGGAGCCGATATTGTGTTTGGAAGCAGTCAACGTTTTGGTGTACCAATGGGTTACGGTGGGCCGCATGCTGCATTTTTTACTGCACGCGATGAATACAAACGCAGCATGCCCGGCAGAATAATTGGTATTACAAAAGATATTCATGGCAACCGTGCTTTGCGCATGGCATTGCAAACCCGCGAGCAACATATTAAACGCGAAAAAGCAACTTCGAATATTTGTACGGCACAAGCACTTTTAGCAAACATGGCTGGTTTCTTTGGCGTTTATCATGGCCCCGAAGGAATTAAAATGATTGCGGAAAGAGTGCACAACATTGCAGCTTTTCTTTCTATTGAAATTGAAAAACTGGGTTATTCACAACTCAACAAAAACTATTTCGACACCATTCGTTTTGCATTACCAAAACATGTGATGCGCGAAGATATTGAGTGGCTTTCGCACGAACTGGAAATGAATTTCAGATATTTCGAAAATGGAGACGTTGGAATTAGTATCGACGAAACAACCAACCGGGAAGATATCTCGTGGATTATTGAGGTATTTGCAAAAGCTGCAAACAAGCGCTGGCAGATTGCAAACGAATATCCTGAAGGATTTTCAATTGATAAGAAATTTGTCCGAAAGTCAGAATTTATGACTCAGGAGGTATTTAACAAATACCGCTCGGAAACAGAAATGGTGAGGTACTTAAAACGACTGGAACAAAAAGATATTTCACTTACTCACTCCATGATTTCGTTAGGTTCGTGTACCATGAAGCTGAATGCAGCAACAGAAATGCTACCTTTAAGTTGGATTGAATTCAATGGCATTCACCCATTTGTTCCAAAAAATCAGGCTCGTGGTTACCACGAAATGATGGAGGAATTACGCCGCGATTTAGCAGAAATTACCGGAATGGCCGATGTAAGTTTAATGCCAAATTCGGGTGCTGCCGGTGAGTATGCAGGTTTAATGGTTATTCAGGAATACCATAAAAGCCGTGGAGAAGAACAACGAAATGTGGTTTTAATTCCTTCGTCGGCACACGGCACAAACCCTGCAAGTGCTGTTTTAGCCGGGTTAAAAGTAGTTGTGGTTGCCTGCGACGAAAAAGGAAACATTAATTTAGATGATGTTCGTGCAAAAGCAGAAATACACAAAGAGCACCTATCTTCTTTTATGGTTACATATCCGTCGACACACGGTGTTTTCGAATCTTCCATTATTGAAATGTGTGAGGTAATTCACGAAAACGGCGGACAAGTTTATATGGATGGAGCAAATATGAATGCACAAGTCGGATTAACCAATCCAAGATTGATTGGTGCTGATGTTTGTCACCTCAACTTGCATAAGACTTTTGCAATTCCGCACGGTGGTGGTGGACCAGGTGTTGGACCAATTGCAGTTGCCAGTCATTTAATTGAGTTTTTGCCCTCGCACCCAATTATGAACAACGGACACGTTGGAATTAATGCTGTGGCCGGCGCTCCCTGGGGAAGTGCTTCGGTACTGCCAATTACTTATGGTTATATTAAAATGATGGGCGCCGAAGGTTTAACAGATGCAACCAAAGTGGCAATTTTAAATGCCAATTACATTGCAACAGCACTAAAAGATAATTACGGCATTTTATACACCGGAGAAAATGGTAGGGTGGCGCACGAACTAATTTTGGAGTGCCGTCATTTAAAAGCTTCATCTGGAATTACAGAATCCGATATTGCCAAACGGTTGATGGATTACGGATTCCATGCTCCAACATTGTCGTTCCCTGTTCATGGGACATTAATGATTGAGCCAACCGAAAGCGAATCGAAACAAGAACTGGATAAGTTTATCGATGCATTAAATTCAATTTACAAAGAGATTAAAGAAATAGAAGAAGGCAAAGCAGATAAAGAGAACAACGTACTTAAAAATGCTCCGCACACTGCTGAAAAAGTAAGTGCCGACGAATGGCTGCACGACTACACCAGAAGTAAGGCTGCTTACCCTTTGGAATGGATTAAAGAAAATAAATATTGGGTGCCGGTTGGCAGAGTTGATAATGCCTGGGGCGATAGAAACTTAATATGCACTTGCGGTTCGCCTGAAGAATACGAGGCGTTTTCGTAACTTTAATGTTTAAATTGCTTATGTAGTTGTCATGTTGAGCGTAGTCGAAACATCCGTTTTTCAAAGTAAGAGATTCTTCGACTACGCTCAGAATGACAGTAAAATTTACAATAAATACAGTTCTATTTTAACATGATTTCTTTTCCGAATGCAAAAATAAATATTGGATTAAATGTGGTTTCTAAAAGGGAAGATGGATACCACAATCTGGAAACTATTTTTTATCCGGTAAAACTTGCTGATGCGCTAGAATTAGTTGAATCAAAACAAACCGGGTTTACTGCTTCGGGAATTGAAATTGATGGAAATCCTGAAAATAATTTAGTTTATAAAGCTTACGAACTCCTTCAACACGATTTTAAACTTCCGCCTGTAAAACTTCATTTGCACAAAATTATTCCATTTGGAGCCGGGTTGGGTGGTGGTTCTTCCAATGCAGCCTTTGCATTAAAAATGCTAAATGAATATTTCAAACTCAAATTATCTTCAACGAAACTAAAATTGTATGCTGCAAAAATTGGAGCTGATTGTCCCTTTTTTATAGAAAACAAGCCCACTTTTGCCACCGGAATTGGCGACCAATTCCAACCCGTAAATCTCGATTTATCGGAATATGAAATATTAATTGTTAAGCCCAATATTTCGGTCAGCACTCCCGAAGCCTATCAAAATGTTATTCCTGCAAAACCAAAATTCAATTTAAAAGATATTGAAAATCTTCCCATTGAAAAATGGAGAGATACAATTAAAAACGACTTCGAGAAAAGTGTTTTTGAAAAGTACCCCGAAATTAAAAACCTCAAACAAACCCTTTATAAAATAGGAGCAGTGTACGCTTCTATGTCTGGGAGTGGCTCAGCAGTTTTCGGAATATTTCGCCATTTACCGGTAGATACAGACAAATTCATACCAAAAAGTATTTATACTTACCGATAGTTTCGGTCATTCACCGACCTTAAGATTTCATTAACAAAGTTTTTGTACTTTTTAACAAATAAGCGTGTAACCTTTGTACTCGACAACGGTCTATTATAATGAAAACAAAAACAAGAAAACATGAAAACAAGAATTAATCAAATAGCAGCAATTGTACTTCTCTCATTAATTATTTTAGTTGGAAACGCAAACGCAAAAGGAACAGAGATAAATGCCTCAAGCCATGAAAACATTGAAGTAGCTTTGGAATTAGAAAATTGGATGACAGATGCCAATTTCTGGGACATGGGTAATAGTTTGGTTATTGAAACAGCAAACGACGAAGCTTTGGAATTGGAAAGCTGGATGACAAACAAAAACACGTGGGAATTAGAAAACACAAGTGAATTGGAAATAGAAACAGAACAAGTTTTGACATTCGAGCCATGGATGACAAACGAAAACATTTGGAACAAGTAGTTTTAGAAAAGAGGAAAACGCGATTAGTTTTATTTGGATTTTTAGAGGGGTTGTAATTTATTACAGCCTTTTTTTTTACAAAAAAAATCTTTGTGTGAATTTAAATTATCTTTAGCCGTTTCTTTTCAAATTGAAGAATGAGTCAAAAAAAACTGAGGAATATAATTACAATTTGGGGTATACTTTGGGCTAGTTTTGGTTTAGCGCAAGATGTCTCGTTTTCCCAGTTTTATAGTAATCCATTGTATTTAAACCCAGCGTTTTCAGGATCTTCAGG
>JABMPI010000530.1 GCA_013203755.1 Bacteroidota bacterium | reverse complement strand
GGATTCTGGGAATGGGTGATATTGTTTCGCTGGTTGAAAAAGCACAGGAACAATTTGATTCTGAAGAAGCCAGAAAACTACAGAAAAAGCTTGCGAAAAATACGTTCAACTTTGATGATTTTCTGAAGCAGATTAACCAGATTAAAAAAATGGGTAATTTGAAGGATGTGGTTGGAATGATTCCTGGAATGGGAAAAGCAATGAAAAATATGGATATTGATGATGACGCATTTAAGCACATCGAAGCCATTATTTTTTCAATGACACCTGCTGAACGTGAAGATCCTTCGCTAATTAATGGAACTCGCAGAAAACGTATTGCCAATGGTTCAGGAACAAACATTCAGGAAGTAAATCGTTTGTTAAAGCAGTTTAGTGAAACCCGCAAAATGATGAAAATGGTTTCGCAGGGTAAAAACGTTCAGCGAATGATGAGCGGAATGCAACAGCAGGGAAGGAAGTATTAAGAAAGCAGACAGTCGCAGTCGCAGTTTTCAGTAGAGACCTGTCAACTTACATTGTGATTTCGAATCCGTCGTTTGACGGAGAGAAATCTCCCGATTGAAAGGATTTCTCAGTCATGCTTTCTTCGAAATGACAGAACAATTTTAGCCAGTTGGGAAAAAAATAAAATATTGTAATAGATGAATTTAATCGACGGAAAAAAAATAGCTACCGAAATAAAGCAGGAAATTGCTGCTGAGGTAGCAGGAATTATAAAGAGTGGCGGAAAACAACCTCATTTGGCTGCAATTCTTGTAGGTCACGATGGTGGAAGTGAAACCTATGTTGCCTTTAAAATAAAAGACTGCGAAGAAGTTGGTTTTAAATCGTCGTTGATTCGATATGAAGATGATGTTACCGAAGAGGAGTTGTTGGCCAAAGTTCATGAATTGAATGAAGACAATGATTTGGACGGTTTTATTGTGCAATTGCCACTTCCAAAATACATTTCAGAGGAAAAAATAATTGAGGCTATTAACCCGAAAAAAGACGTTGATGGATTTCATCCGATTAATGTTGGCCGAATGGTAATTGGTATGCCATCGTTTGTTTCTGCAACTCCGTTTGGTATTGTTGAATTGCTGAAACGTTACAAAATTGAAACCAGTGGTAAAAACTGTGTGGTTTTAGGGCGAAGCAATATTGTTGGTCGCCCAATGAGTGTTTTAATGTCGCAAAAGGCAGTAAACGCTACGGTAACCGTTGCACACAGTCGCACTGCAAACCTGAAAGAGGTTTGTGCAAATGCTGATATCCTGATTGTTGCCATGGGATTTCCCGGGTTTATAAAAGGCGATATGGTGAAAGAAGGAGCGGTTGTTATCGATGTTGGAACAACACGTGTAAAATCGGATCTTACCAAATCTGGTTGGAAATTAAAAGGCGATGTTTTATTTGAAGAAGTGGCAGAGAAATGTTCGTACATAACTCCCGTTCCGGGAGGAGTTGGTCCAATGACACGTGTATCGTTATTATTGAATACTTTGCTGTCAGCAAAAAAAGAAATTTACAATTAGAAGAATACGATATTTGATTAAAATCAGGGGCAATTTTTTGTTCCCTTTTTTAATGTTATTTTTAGAATGATTTTAAATTGAGGGAAATGCCCCGTATTGGCTGCCCATTTATTCATATTCGTATGATTATAAAATTATTTTTCTATTTTTGAGATACTAACCAAAGTAGAAAAACAAAAAATCAAACAGGATGGAGGGTGTTGATAATAAGGAGGGAGTGAAGAGAACTGAGAGTAAGTTTAATCAGGATATACATACACAAATTGTAAAGGCGGGGAAGAGAACTTATTTTTTCGATGTAAAAAGTACACGGAACGACGAGTATTATTTAACCATTACCGAAAGTAAAAAGCAGTACAGCGACCAAGGTAAATTTCATTTTGAAAAGCACAAGATATTTTTGTACAAAGAAGATTTTAGCAAATTTGCCGATAGTTTGCAAGATGTAATTGATTATATTCGAGAAAAACAACCCGGCAAAGAGCAAGAACCCGACGAAAATATTGAAACTGTTGAAGTAGCGACAGAGTCGGTAAAAGACTTTTCTGATATTGAGTTTGAGGATATTTAATCCTCCGGCTTCCTGCATTAGCCACCACTTTTTTCAAAAAGGAAGACTCCTTCTTGTTTAAATAAACCAGGTTATTAAATTGAAGCTGATCTTGTCTGGTTCTTTTAAGAAAAGAGATTAACTAATCTCACTCAATTCCAGCCATCGAAATTCTTTTTCGTCTAAAAGAGTTTTTAAGTCTTCTAATTCTTTTGATTTTTCGTATAACTCATCGTGAGGCAGGGAACCTGAATTCAGCAAATTTTCCAATTCAATTATTTGCTTTTCCATTTGTGGAATTTCAGTTTCAAGTTGCTCAAATTCTCTTTTTTCGCTAAAAGAAAGTTTCTTTTTACTTTGAATAGAAGAACTGGTTTGAACTTGAGTTTTTACTTGTTCGTGTGTTTGTTTTTTTGCCAGAGCTTTTTCTAAGGCTTGTGCTTTTGCTTGCTGTTCCAAAATTTCATTTCTAAAAATTGTGTAATTACCGGGGAAATCGGAAACAATTCCTTCGCCTTCAAAAACAAAAAGATGGTCAACAATTTTATCCATAAAAAAGCGGTCGTGCGAAACCACAATTACACACCCTGCAAACGATTTTAAATATTCTTCCAAAACATTTAAAGTCATAATATCCAAATCGTTGGTTGGCTCATCAAGAATAAGGAAATTTGGGTTTTGCATTAAAACCGTACACAAATACAACCTACGCTGTTCGCCACCGCTCAGTCTTTCAATAAAGTTGTATTGAGTGTCTGGTGGAAACAAGAAATGGCTCAGCATCTGCCCGGCACTCATTTTTGTTCCATCTTCAAAATGGATATATTCTGCAATATTTTGAACCGCATCAAGAACACGTTCCTGTGGGTCAAATGTTATTCCTTCCTGCCGATAATAACCAAATTTTATGGTTTGTCCAATTTCTATGTTTCCCGAATCGGGTTGTAGAGCATTGGTAATCAGATTTAAAAAGGTGGATTTACCAGTTCCGTTTTTACCTACTATTCCTACTTTTTCAAATCGCTGAAATTTGTAGCTAAAATCATCAATTAGTTTAACTCCCGGGAAAGACTTTGAAACATGATCCAGCTCTACCAATTTATTTCCTAATCGAGCAGACTTTACATTTAGCTGAACAGCTCGATCACTTATTTTTTGCGATGCTTTTTCTTTTAAACCCTGAAACGCATCAACTCGGTATTTTGCTTTTGTACCGCGTGCTTTTGGCATGCGGCGAATCCATTCGATTTCTGTTCGCATTAAGTTTTTTGCTTTCGAAACCGATGCTTGTTGCATTTCAATTCTTTGTTCACGCTTTTCAAGGAAATAGGAATAATTACCCTGGTATCTGTAAATTTGGTTGTCCTCCATTTCTATAATCTCGTTGCAAACGCGGTCGAGAAAATAGCGGTCGTGAGTAACCATTAATAGTGTCGATTTGGTTTTTTCCAAATAAGTTTCCAGCCATTCAATCATCTCCAAATCGAGGTGATTCGTTGGTTCATCTAATATTAACAAGTCGGGTTTATTAATTAGAACTTTTGCAAGTGCCAACCTTTTTTTCTGCCCGCCCGACAGTTCAGAAACCTTTTGTTCCAGAAATGTAATTTTTAATTGAGTTAGAATTTGTTTGATTTCAAATTCAATATCCCAGGCATTTAACTCATCCATTTTTGCTGAAATCTCAGTAATTTCTTCCTGGTTATTATGAGTAACGGCTAGCTCAAATGCTTTAACAGTTTTTAGTTTTTCATTTTCCGACTCAAAAATTTCTTCGATAACAGTATGGTTTTGATTTAATTTCGGAATTTGCTCGAAATAACCTACTTCCACATTGTTGGTTAAAGTAATTTTGCCTGATTCAGCCGTTTCTTTTTTTGCAAGTATATCGAGCAAGGTTGATTTACCTGCCCCATTTTTTGCGATTAGTGCTACTTTTTGTTCTTCAAAAATGGTAAATGAGATATCTTCGAAAAGCATCAATTCACCCCAACGCTTCGATAGATTTTCTGCCTGTAAAAAAGGTTTCATAAATTAACTGTTTGGAATTACCTTTTTGTCTTTTAATTCAAAAAGTAAATTTAGAAATGTAGGAATCGTTTTAGATCCTGCACTATTGGGTGAATTAGACAAAAATGCAATGCCAATTTCTTCTTCCTCACAAAGAGCAATCTCTGCCCGATAACCTCGAACATAACCACCGTGGTAAGCCACTGTTCTATCTTTGTACCCAACAATTCTCCAGCCAATTGAGTAGTGTTTTGAATCCACCTTATCCCAACGTCGAAAATAATTTCTGGTAAGCGGAGATTGAACTTGCGGCTTAAATATTAAATGGCGAACATCGTCATTAATTACGGAAGACTCGTGGTCTAATAATGTTAACAGAAATTGCGACATGTCTGAAAT
>JABMPI010000529.1 GCA_013203755.1 Bacteroidota bacterium | reverse complement strand
GCATAGTATCCTTCTTTTCGATCACATAAAACAGTCCAAAACGAAGTAAATAGGTTACAAAAAGGAAAATAATACTGATTAGCCAAACCCGCCAGCTCAACAACACAACCAGCGGCAAAGTCATTCCAAACAACACAAAAAAGAAGGTTCGAACCAAAAATGAAGTTTCTATTGTTATCATTTTAAACTGCTCGAAAACGGCATCAATTCTGGAATCCTTAAGCCACTTTTCCAATTTCCCAAAAAGTAATACTTTATGATTTCGGAGCAGCAAACCGAACATTAGAACGATGATTAACGAAGAAAGATGAAACATTTTACCCACCGCATAAAGCAAGACCAAAACAGCCAAAAACAGAAAGAATTTTGCTTCACCCTTAATATTTTGGATTACATAAAGAAGCACATAACTTAATATTACAGAGATAACTATTGTAAGAACAATATTACTTCCGATGGCAAAACTCAACTGACGCATACCTTCTACATCCAAATTTTCGATAATCATATAAAACACCATAATTCCCAAAATATCGGAAAATGTGCTTTCGTAAATTAAAAACTCTTTTTTATAACTGGTTAGACTTGCAACGCTTGGAATAATAATCGCACTGCTCATAATAGAAAGCGGCAGCGCATAAACCAAAGATGGTAAAAATTCCAACTCGCGATAAAACAGACGAATAAAAACCGACAATACAACGGAAGTTAATCCCAATGATAACGATGCAATGGTAAACGATTTCCAGATTACTGGCCACTTTTCTTTTTTCAGCTCCAAATCTAATGCTGCTTCCAATACAATCATTATTAAACCAACAATACCAAGCACTTCGAGCGCACTTGCGAAATTCGGATCCAACTTAAAATACAACAACAATTGCTGAATACCAACCCCTAAAATAATTAACAATAAAACACTGGGAATATTGGTTTTACGTGCAAGTATGTTACTGAAAAATGAAATAATAATTACTACACAAAGCCCGATTATAAAAAGATATGCATTCATATATATTGCCTTTTCAGCAATGTACAAAAATCACTGAAAATCAAAAACATTTAACAAAAAAAAGCCGTCAATCTTTCGAAAGACGGCCTACCGTTCAACTAAACTTGTCTTATTTTAATTCAATTTTGAATACAACTGCTATTTCATCCACCGCCTTTTCCGGTGTTGTAACAGTTAATCCATTATCAGACAAAGTATAATTAATTTTATCACTACTTCCTAAAAGAGAAACCTTTCTAATTTCTTTTGCGTCTGTCCATTCCGCTTTTGAAAAAGACTTAAATACTAAATCAGTATTGTTCCCTGGCCATCCTAAAATTGTTGCATAAACAACATTTTCTTTAGTTGAATAGCGAACATCTTTGGCTGAATACTTGACTTTCAAAAATGCCTGGTGGTTACTAAAATGTCCTTCCGGCTCTTTTGTTGGGCCTTCGCCAAAAGTGTACCACGGACGAGTTTCGTAAACCGACTCTCCATATTTTGAAAGCCACTCCCCCATTGTTGTCAGAACATTTTTCTGATCAGCAGGAATAGTACCATCTGCCATGGGAGAAATATTTAAAAGCAGCACACCATTTTTACTTACAATATCAATTAAAACATGCAGAACATCAGCCGTTGGTTTTATTTTCAAATTATCGGTATAACACCAACTTCCGGTACTTACTGTTTCATCGGTCATCCACGATTTTTTACTTAGCTCATTTTTGCGCGATTTTTCTAAATCATCAACACTAACCGCCAAAGGCAAATCGTTTTGTTTACGCACAACAACTACCTCTTTCCCTAATTTTTCTGCTTCATTAAAATAATAGGCACAAAATTTCTGGCGATACTCTTCGGGAATCAAATTTAACCACGAATCAAACCAAATAATATCCGGTTGGTATTTGTCTTATTACCTCTTTCAATTTACCAAACCACACTTCTTCCAACCATTGTTCTTCCGGAATATTTCCATAAAGGTAATTCAGTTCAGGATCGTCGAGAGTTGGTGGCATTCCGTCAAACAAAGGATAATGACTTGCTCCAAAACGAATTTCTTCTGTTTGACCTTTATACCTTTGTAAATTTCTGGCATGGTGGAATGTGGTAATAAATTTCATTCCATTCCCTTTAATTGCTTTTGCAAGTTCACCGGTAATATCCTTTTTAGGACCTTTATCCATAGTATTCCAGGGCGTAACCTCACTGTCCCACATGGAAAAACCATCGTGGTGCTCTGCCACAGGACCGGCAAATCGTGCACCTGCTTTTAAAAATAAATCTGCCCACTCTTTTGCGTCAAAATTTTCAGCCTTAAACATAGGTACAAAATCGTGATACCCAAATTCCGATGGGTGTCCATATTTTTCTACATGATTTTTAAAATCACCGCTCCCTTCAAAATGCATATTTCGTGGATACCACTCACTCCCAAATGCCGGAACCGAATAGACACCCCAATGAAAATAGATTCCCAGTTTTGAGTCCTGAAACCAGTCGGGTTCTTCGTTGTGTTTTGCTAACGATTCCCAATTGGCTTCGTATTTTGGCTCTGTTTTTTCTGGTTCAACAGGTTTTTTGTTTGTTGAAGTACAAGCTGCAACAATTGCGATTGCAAACAATAAGGTTAAGATTTTGGTTTTCATGATTTATCGGTTTTAGTTTCTGATACAAATTGAATTCAAATTATCCTTTGCAATATTTTTTGCTGATTTTGCCCCATGGTTCTTCCACTCTCTTCCCAACTTCAGAAGTTGGAGCAATTTTTATTTTCACGAATTACACAGGGCTTCACCCTGTGCTATTAGCTGTCGCTCTTTCAAAGCTAAAATTTCAATTTATCTTGTTCTGAATTAAATAGATAAATCATACACCAATTGTCAAAAAAGCTACTCTGTCTCTACTGTTAACTGAAAACTGCGACTGAAAACTTTCTATTCCGCCAACTTATAAATGCGTTCCATCAATTGCCATTTTTCGTCGGCAGTGGCTTCGGCTGATGTTTTTTGGAAACGCGAAACATACGCTTCCCATTCCGATTGACGTGGCTTTGTGGCCAATTTCTTCATTGCTGAATCGTGATCAAAATCGGCAACCGTATCCATAATCATAAACAACTGGTTTCCGAGGATATAAATTTCCATGTCCGTAATTCCAACATCTCTCATTCCCTGCGTAATTTCAGGCCAACCTTCTTCGGGTGTATGTACTTTTTTGTACTCTTCTATTAATTGGGGATCGTCCTCCAGTTTTAATGCTTTGCAGTATCTTTTAAATTCAGTCATTTTATCAAAATTAAGCGTGAACTTTTAAACAGCGGTAACCATAAACCGCAATAAATACAAAACAAATCCAGGGTAGAATAAAGGAAAAGTTAACAGCTGGCAAAGTGCCAACAGTTTCCATGTCAATTATTAATCCTTGCAAAGGTGGCATTAAAGCTCCACCCACAATTGCCATAACCAAACCTGCTGCACCAAGCGTTGCATCGTCTTTTAATCCGGTTAAAGCAATTCCGTAAATAGTTGGGAACATAAGCGACATAAATGCAGATGTAGCAACCAGAAGATATAATCCGGGCATTCCACCAATTAATATTACTCCGGTTGTTGTAATTAATCCACCCACGGCGAACAAGGTCAGCATCAACTTCGAGTTCAGGTATTTCATTAAGAATGTGCTAATAAACCTGCTTGAAATAAAAATTGCCATGGCCACAATGTTATAGTTCTGTGCTTCTGCTTTTGGTATTCCAAGATTATCGGCATACTGAATAATAAATGTCCAACACATAATTTGCGCTCCGACATAAAAAACCTGCGCAATCACACCTTCGCGATATTTTACGTTTTTCACCAACCTTTTAAATGAATCTATTGCTTTTATTGAATGATCCGCATTGTCGCGTTTTGGCATTTTTGAAAGAATAATTACAACGAGCATCGCAATTACAACAAAACCTAATATTACATAAGGATCGCGAATTACAGCCAAATCATTACTTCTAATGATAGCTTTTTCGGCAGCACTTAAAGTATCGAAAATCAAGTTTCCGGCAGCATCTCTTTTATCCGATTCCAATGCCGACAATACAACTTTTGATGCCACAAACATTCCTAAAATCGATCCCATTGGATTAAACGATTGAGCCAGGTTCAAACGGCGTGTTGCAGTCTCCTCATCTCCCATAGAAAGAATGTATGGATTTGCTGTAGTTTCTAAAAATGCCAAACCAAAAGTTAAAATGTATAACGACACCAAAAAGAATCCGAAAATCTCGAATTGTGCCGCAGGTATAAATAACAGGGCACCAACAGCATAAAGCTCAAGCCCAATAATAATTCCCATTTTATAACTGTATCTTTTTATTATCAGAGCTGCCGGTATTGCCATAGTTGCATAACCTCCATAAAATGCAAATTGTACCATAGCAGCTTTTGCATTGGAAATTTCCATAACAGTTTTAAATGCAGCCACCATTGGGTTTGTAATGTCGTTGGCAAACCCCCACATGGCAAACAAACTGGTAATTAAGATAAACGGTAACAGTAATTTCTTTTCAACTACAACTTTTTTTACACTATTCATAAGTTAATTTTTAGATTTTTAGAAAACGATCAAAAATGTAAACTTTATTTGGAATAAGCAACCTGTACTTTCGGTATCCATTATTTCCCGATTTTACAAATATTGGTTTTTATTTTCTGATTTTAATTGATCAATAATTTTTCTAATATCCTCAGCATTTTCTCGCTTGCAAACCAAAGTAGTATTGCCATCCTGAACGACAATTACATCTTCAAGTCCCACAACCGCAACTAACCCTTTTTCTGAATAAACATACGAGTTTTTTGTATCAAGAAAAATAGATTCGCCACTTCCTGCATTTCCGTTTTTATCTTTTTCGTCGGCCAAATAAACCGACTCCCAACTTCCCAAATCATTCCAGTGGAAATTACCTTCAACCAAATAAATATTTTTGGCGTGTTCCATAATTCCGTAATCAACAGAAATACTTTCAACTGCACGGTAAATAGTATCTAATGTTTGCCCGAATGATGGGTTTCCAAGATCGGCCTGAATCTTTCTTAAATCAGCATATAATTCAGGAGCAAACTCTTTAACAGCATCCAGAAATACTGAAATTTTGAAAACGAACAACCCGCTGTTCCAATAAAAGCCACCCTGTTTTAAATATTCAGTAGCTGTAGATTCATTTGGTTTCTCAACAAAACGTTCAACTTTAAACTGATTTATTTTTTCTGAACCTGTAATATTTTCAGCCGTTTGCACATAACCATAACCGGTGGCTGGGTAAGTTGGAGTAATTCCAATAGTAACAATCCCATCTTTTTCGTCAGCAATTTTCGCCGCTGCTAAAACCGTATCTTTAAAAAGTTCGTCGTTTTCAATTAAATGATCGGATGGAGAAACTACCATTATTCCATCAGCATTTTCCTTTTCGGCAAACATAGCAGCCAAACCAATGCAGGGCAAAGTATTTTTTCCAACCGGTTCATAAATCAAGTTATTTTTAGGAAGCATTGGCGTTTGTTCCTCTAAAACAGTTGCCTGACTTTTTCCCGAAACGATATAAATATTCTCTGCTTCAGTAAAAGTTGAAAACCTTTTTATGGTCGATTGCAACAATGAATCGTCGCCAAAAATATTCAAATACTGTTTTGGCTTTGCTGTCTTACTTCTGGGCCAGAAACGTGTTCCTGAGCCACCTGCCATTATTAGGGTGTATAATTTGTTCATTTTTAAAAATTAGAATCAATATACAAGAATCAGGACACTAGACTAGAACTTACTTATTCTATTTGTTTGTCAGAACTCCTTTATCATGAATGTTATAATTCATTCGTTTTTTATGAATCGCAATTTAATAAAATGATTTTTTAAACCTGTCTTTTTGTGAAATTGGTAAAGACGCACGCCGTGCGTCTCTATCATAAAATCCGTTAAAATCGTATTTTAACCTTAATTGTTCCCTCGACCTCTTCTTCTGACGGAAAAACAATATATCCACCACCGCTGCCAGATGTAATAGCACCCGAATATTTTGGGAAATAATTGGTTTGCATCTCTTCCATCACCCACTGAGGAACAGTGTATGGTAACATTTCGCTCCAACACAAAAAGGTCTCTTTCATCGATTCTCCCAACAGTTTCACATCCTTTTTTAAGATGGCTTTGTAACAGTCGTCTCCCGATTTGCCTAATCTTTTAATAATTGCTGGATCCAGATTTTTCGAAAGAATTGGATTGTAACCTTCGGGGCGGGGTTGAAGCGGAGCAAAATGAAGTACTTCCGATAACCAATCACAGGTTTCAGGATCAACCGTACTTTCAATATGTTTTGGCCAGAATTTGCCATCGTAATCAATTCGGCTAACTCCCGGCACCAACAAACCAATGTGGTCTTGTGTACCTGAAATATATTCCGATCCCGGAGGATTTTCAGCACCAAAAAGCAGTTGTGCATTTCGAACCGGATCTCCTCCCGGATACTGGTTGCCCCATAATTCCATTGCAACTTTTCGCGAACTGGTTGCCATTCCGGAGCGATCGTTAAAGTCTCTGGTTGGCCACATTTGAGCTACTACTACAGAGCCGGGATTGACTTCAGAAACCCAGGGTTGATCCATCCAACCGCCGGCTAAACAAACACGGTAAGGAAATTTTAATTCTTTTTTTGAATCGGAACTTGAGCGGGCTGGCAAACCTTCTTCAGGAATGCGTTCCAAAACAACCAATTCAACACCATTTTCTTCGCAGAGTTGTTTTTTTTCTGGTGTGAATCCGTCTGAATTTACAAGAAAAATATCGGGTTTTAGAACTTTCAGATCTTGCTCAAAATCCAGCATTCCCATGCCAGATGAAACATTCGCTTTTTCAACGTAGCGAACTGCACCAACCATGTACTTTCTTTCCTCTTCAGAAAAATAGGGTGCTTTCCCTTTTAGCTGTTTTATATTCTGGTCCTGACCAACGTAAACGTGTAACTTCCCGTACTGAGCAGCAGTTTTAAAAAATGCAACATGCCCGGCATGAAGCAGATCGTAACAACCACTAACCATTACAATTTTATCGCTCATTTTTTAGATTTTAGAATTTGAGTAGTGAGAATTTGCGATTGATGCCGAATAGCTCTTTCTCAATACTCATTACTTTGTACTCAATACTATTTTGAAAAACCCCTCTCCGACATGCGAAGAGGGGAATAAAAAAAACCTCACCAATTTTTAAATTAATGAGGAAGTATTATAACTATTTTTTTGCAATCATTTGTTCTTTGATCCAGTCGTAGGTCTTTTTCATACCGTCGGCAAGTGGATATGCAGGAGCCCAATTCAGATATTCTTTAATTAAATCGTTATCGCTGTTTCGTCCGCGAACACCTTTTGGTGCATCCAAATCGTAGGTTCTGCTTAATTTGTAACCGGCAATATCTTCAACAATATCAACTAATTGGTTAATCGAAACCATTTCGTCGCTTCCTAAATTAATAGGTTCTAAGATGTCACTGTACATTATTTTTAGAATTCCTTCAATACAATCGCTTATGTACATAAACGAACGGGTTTGTTCACCGTCACCCCAGATAACGATCTCATCTTTTCCGAATAATTCACCGTCAATTACTTTACGAGCCATTGCAGCTGGTGCTTTTTCGCGGCCACCGTCGTAAGTTCCAAATGGCCCATAAACATTATGGAAACGAGCAACACGACATGTTAAACCAAAGTCTTCCATAAAATGACGACACATTCTTTCGGAGAAAAGTTTTTCCCACCCATAACCATCTTCCGCCATTGCCGGGTATGCATCTTCTTCTTTTAATCCTGGATTGTCTGTGTCGGTTTGTTTATCGCCATTGTAAACACAAGCCGACGAAGCATAAAAGAAACGGGTAATTCCCAAATCGCGGGCTGCCATAAGCAAGTGTGTATTAATCAGCACACTTAACATACATTCCGCTTTGTTATTTTCGATAAAACCCATTCCACCCATGTCAGCAGCCAGGTTAAATATTTCGTTAAAACCGTTTGCGGCAGTGTAACAATTCGCTTTATCGTTTAAATCCAAAACTAAATTCTCGCAATCGCCATGCACTTGATACCATTGTGTTATTGGTTTTTTATCCACTACGCGTACAAAGTGTCCCATATCTGTTAACTTTCTTGCAAGGTGCCCTCCAATAAAACCACCGCCGCCTGCTACTAATATTCGTTTCATTTTTTCTTATTTTATATTTTACTTTCAATGCAAATATTACACTTCTTTTAGTCCCCTGCAACCCTTAAAATCAAACAATTCTCCGCAAAGGTTTCCGCAAAGGTTTGCGGGTTAAAAAATATGTTGCAAAACATATTCAGCAGTTCTCCAGCAACGCATTTTTTAAAGTTCTTTGTATCTTACATTTAAATTAGTTTCAAAATAAAAGTCATGAATTCTCAGTTTATAAATACCATTCGAAGTATATATAATATAGAGGAGAGTATTTTGAATATCCTTCAGGATAAAATTGAAATACTTGAATTTCCGGCACGATATAAACTGATAAAATCCGGATCGGTAGCAAATAAAATTTTCTTTGTAGAGAAAGGAGCTTGCCGAAGCTATTATTTAAAAGACGGCAACGAAATAACTACATGGTTTACTTTTGAAAATGATTTTACTACTTCGTTTTATAGTTTTATTTCCAATGAACCCAGCCATGAAACAATTGAATTATTAGAAGATAGTGTTCTCTACGGATTAAAATTTAATGATTTAAATTCGCTAACAGAAGAATATCCTGCAATCAACCATCTTTATCGCAAAGTATTAGAATTGAATTTTGTGAGACAGGAAAAACTACTTACCGAAAGATTTGTAACTGCAAAAGAAAAATATCAGAATCTGATCATTAAATTCCCTGGAATATTGCAAAGAGTTCCACTAGGACATATTGCCTCCTATCTTGGAATTACACAATCAACTTTAAGCAGGATTAGGCGAAAATAATTGGCTAAATCACATTGCATTAAACATGATTTTTGTCATAAATCAAATTACTTTTTGCCATTTGTCAAATCCATTTTTGCTTTTTATCAAAACATTATTTAAAATTTTGAACAAATTTTGTGAAAGTTCAAAATTAGAATAATTATGGAAGCAATACTCGCTCAACAAAACAACAGTTCGGAAAAAGTAAAGCTTAGAAAAGCAACCCGCAATGACGAAGAAAAAGTTGTAAATATTTTATGTAACTCCTTTAAAAATGATCCACACATAAAATGGATGTTGGAAAAGAGCAGAAATCCTGACAAATTAAAATCAATTATGACCTCCATTTTTCGTAAAACCATAACAGTTGGAAAAATATTTTTAACAACAGACGAAACAGCAACAGCATTATGGAAAAGTGAAAAGAAAGAGAAATTTAATTTCGAATTCATAAAAAGGAATTTGAATTTTCTTTTTAAGGTTGGAGTTAAAAGTGTTGTCAGAATACTAGCAAACGAAAGTTTTACCTACAAGCAATATCCAAAAACAGAAAAATATTTTCATTTGTATGCCATTGGTGTATTACCGGAAAGCCAGGGCAAAGGATATGCAAGTTCATTAATGAATCCGATATTAAATGAAATGGAAAAAAATTCAAGACCGGTTTATTTAGAAACAGCAAATATTAAAAATGTCCAGATCTATATAAAAAAGGGATTTAAAATTTACAATAAATGGATTAACAACGGAATAGAACTTTATTATATGCGGAAGTTAAATTCAACTACAATTTAATAGTAATGCAAATCAAGGGTTGAAATCTGATTCTAAATTTTAACATCGCACTGAAAGTGCAGTTTATTTCAGCCCAATGGCAACGCCTTGGGTTGAATAAAAAATGTAAATATTCGCCTTGAAAAGGCAGATTAAATTAAGT
>JABMPI010000528.1 GCA_013203755.1 Bacteroidota bacterium | reverse complement strand
GTGTGTGTGTGTTGTTTATTGATGAATAAATACCCTATTGAAAATACTGATGATACATTCCGTAAGATGTTTTTAAGCGGACAACAATTTCATTTGCCACTTCATTTGTTTCTGCAGATGAAAGTTCTTTTACTATTTCGAGATGTGGGTGCAGCCATTCATGCAATACTTCATGACTTTTCCCGTCCATTGTACAACTTGAAATCAACTGACTATTTTGCTCTTTTAGTTGGGCTGCCAGCGCTTTATATTCTGTGTTATTGTTGGCTATATACTCATTAATAAGCTTTTCCCCTTTGGCTACAAAAGGTTTCATTTCTGAGTTGACAAGCCATTTTTCGCCATTGTTAAGCTCAAAGCCTTCACTTTTCACATGGTGGTCAGTTTCTTCCTGATTAACAGTTTCCTTTTGTTGGTCTTCAGGTTTTTCCTTAGAAGTGTCGCCACAACTAAGTACAAAAAAGCTCATAAACAGGGATGCGATGATAATTGTTGCTTGTTTCATAATTCTCAATTCTTAATTCTTAATTCACGATTAATGCGTACGTATGCTAATACCGCAAACACCAGTGTTACGGTAATTCTAAAAAACATAGCACCTATGGTTTTTGTTTCATAAATACCACCAGAGTTGATATGATAGAATAAACCAAGCAAAGCGGTTATTAGGATTATAGTGGAAATGCCCAAAAGTTTGGCAGTCCATTTTTTGGCTGTAACAAAGCCATAAGCAGCAAATAGATAAAGAAAGCTACAGATAAAATTTGCCCATACTACAAGCAAAACATAGTTGCCCTCTTTGGCTCTGATACCAAATAAATCGAATATTACCGACGTGCTTAGGAATAAAGTGAGCAGAGCAAATCCGGTTAAGATTGTTGCCAATAGATATGGGGCGTATTTTTTCATTTTTCGATCATTTTTAAAAGGCCATTTAATAGTTGTTTCCCATCATTCACCAAATCTGATTTGTGTCCAGAAAGTTTCCACTTTAAAACTACCATTCGCATACTACCCATAATGATAGTTGTGATAGGATCGGCACCCAAGAATTTCCCATAAACACCTTCGTTTTGACCTCTAACAATAAGTGCATTGATATTCTTTTGCATCAGTGACATCATTGCTGAAACCTTGTCCATTAATTCTTTATTAAATTGGAATATCCCCTCCGAAAAAATCACGCTGACAATGGCGGGTTTTTGTACAAAAGTGGATAGCTGTGATGAAAATATATTCTTTAAAAGTTCAGAAGGATGTGTTTCTTTTTCTGCTATTATCATAGCTATTCGCAAATTCATCTCTACAATAAAATAGGACAGTAGCCCAAGCATTATAGCATTCTTACTTTTGAAATGGCGATACAATGCTGCTTCGGATAAACTCAAATCAGAAGCCAAGTTTTTTATGGTTAATTCCTGTATTCCAAATTTGTCAATTCGAAGCGTTGCCGCGACCATAATTTCTATTTGCCTTTCGGTGAAGTCCTTATTTGTCATTATTGAGCTTTAAATTCTAAAAAGCAACGCCTAACCAAATTACAGAAGCGGTCATTGCAATTGCTCCAATTATTACTAAAAAGCCCCATGGTTAGGAAGCCAATTGCTATGTTGTTTTTGCCGTTCATGTTACTCATTCAGGCAATGTGAGTGAATGTTCACTTACAAAGATAATTGACTTGTGTTTACTTCTGCAAGATATTTCTGAAAAAACCTTTAAAGATGACGAAAATCATCTGTTGAGTAAGAGTTTGGAGGACTAATTACTTAAGATTGATGCTCAATAAGGATAAGAAGCTTCGAGTGTCAGTGGGAGTTAGAGCCTGCCCGCCTGCGAAGCAAGGCAAGTGCGCCGGCGGGTGAGAGTCTTGAATACTTATTACTTAAGAGCGCTGCTATGTATTGACCTATGAACTCACAACACATCCAGTTGAAGGGTTTTTGGTATCTTAGATGTGACAGAATTCTTAAATTTACCTTTACGCATCATTAAACAACCATGCGCAAATTGATTCTTCTAATTTGTTTTTCGATTACTTCTTATATTGTCTATGCTCAGTCTGAGCAAGAATGGGATTCCCTCTACACAACGGGAACAATGCAGTTGAAAATAGCGGAAAGAACATTAATATTAAAAGGCCAACCATTACATATGTTTTCGGACTAATTAAGCCTTCTATTTTCACGGATGAAAACGTAATAAATGGGGTTGTTGCGATTAACATAATTGTAAAAAAAATCTCTTTTATTACCAACGAAATGGGAAATAGCAGACCTTGGAAGGGGATGATGAAGGGTCTTTAGGTTTAATCAGTAATCATATTTCTCAATCAGAGAAAACTCTTTGGATGCTCAATTCGTTCTTACTGTAAAGAAAATTTAAAAGATCGGCTCGTTGTTGTTCCGAAAAGTTAGGTCTTTATACACACTACGCTTTATCGACAAGAACGTTTGCAACATTTTAAGAACAAATGAAAAAATATGGATTTACAATTGAAACAACTGAAGGACATCTCATCAGAAAGCTGTATTACAATTATTTTGAATACATACAGAGCTAGAATGGTTGCTGTATTAGGCTGAGAAGATTAAAGGGTAAAACGAACAGAAAACGAATTAAAACATAGAATAAATTCAGCATTATGCCGTTGAGAACGAATGGATTACAAGGATGAAGTAGTTTGTGTGGAATGGGAAATAGAAAGAGTAATTCACAACACTAAAGAAAAGTCAAAATTGAAATGAACGAAAGAAGAACAACAAATATTTTGTTATTAATAATTACTATCCCTGTGATTTTTTATGTGCTAAAACTTCTGTCCTTTATATTTATCCCACTTGTTTTTTCAATGTTTATAGCATTGCTCTTTTGGCCTTTGGTTCGTTGGTTAAAAAAGAAAAACGTGCCTAATACCATAAGTGTTTTAATCGTTCTTATTGTAATTGGTGTATTTATCAAATTATCAGTAGAGGTAATTCAACTGTCAAGTAAAGAGATTTTAGCATCTGAAAACAATTTAATTGAAAAGGTGGAATCCAAATTAGAAGGTCTAATAATTCCTTTGGAAAGCTATTTTGGAATTGAGAGAGTCGAGGGCAGAAGCATTACGCTGCATTATTTACGTCAGCTAGACGCACGAAAGACTTTTGGCTCAACATTTGATTTAGTTAGCAAAACGGTTTCAATGACTTTAATGACATTTTTCTTTGCGATTCTGTTCCTCACAGAATCTTTGAATTTTCAAAAGTTACTGAACAAAACTGTTATTTATCAAAAGTTTTCATCCGTTAAAGTTTTTATGCGCATTGAAAGGGACTTGATAACATTTATAAAAGTAAAGTTTTTCATCAGTTTTTTTACCGGTTTAGGCTTTACCCTTTCCTGTTATTTCTTTGATGTAAGTTTCCCCGTTTTCTGGGGGTTATTTGCGTTTGTCTTAAATTTTGTTCAAACGATAGGTTCTGTTATTTCGGTTGTTGTTGTATCATTATTTGCTTTGGTAGAATTGGATACAACGGGAACGCTATTATTTTTCATACTTGCTTTGACAGCGGTTCAACTAGTAATGGGAGGGATATTAGAACCAATCTTTATGGGCAAGTCTTTTTCAATAAACGTGATTACCATTCTAGTAATGCTGATGTTTTGGGGATTTCTTTGGGGGATTCCTGGAATGATAATGTGCATACCAATTACAGTCTTTCTCAAAATAATACTGGAACAATTCCCAAAAACAAAAGCAATAGCAGATTTAATGACGGGACAAGAACTAATTCATCTTAAAGACAAAAAATGATGGAAAGGTCGTTTATTTCAAGGCCGGCCATTAAATGCTAGAAGCTCTTCGTGTTTTAGAATATTGCCGACGTTCTTTCCAAGCAATTGCTTTTACTCAATGCGTTGTAGTGGAAAAATCTAACACCCCGCTACATGCCGTCGCCGAGAAACAAACCGACAAATGGGGTGACAATTCTCCGTTTTGTCCATCTGTGGTCACCGCTGCATTAGCCTAGCTTCAGACTACAGATAGTCGTGTTCGGAGAAAAAATTACGCAAGACTCAAACCCGCCTGCAAGGCAAGGCAGGTGCGCAGTCGGGCAGGGTCAAACGGAAAAAGGGCATTCGCTATTAAGTTCAGCATTCCTTAACCACTCTGAAACCATACTGATTTTTGTAACCACGTGGTAAAAATTAGCATTTGCCTTATTTTTGCCCCATGCGAAATCTGATACTTATATTCTTTTTGCTTTTCCTTGTTTCTTGTGCTGCCCAAAAGACTAATGAAGGTCTAATGAGTACAAACGGGCCAGCACCAACATTAAATGATTCGCTTCCCACTGCTTGTTCTAACGGGTTGTTGACGGTAATGAAATCCAAGGGAGGTTTAAACGAAGTTTGTTTCGTTACGGCTGAAATAGCAAAAGAATTATGGCCTGCTGAAATGGAAGGGAAATCACTCCAACAAATAAATGATGATTTAATCGATCCATTGAAAGTCAAATTCAATGAAAACATTTCAAAATTGAGGGAGGAAATGAAAAGAACTGGAGTAATTGCCGATAGGTTAAAAATGACAGGGATAGATTTTCCTAATAATTCTAATGATCCTTCTGAGCCCCGTGCTTTCACAATTAAGATGGAAGATGGGAGCAGTTATTATCGAATACCCATTACTGCAGTGAATTACGAAGGCAGATGGTATTTGATGGAAATATTAATGACTCGAGGTGTTTTTAGCGACGACTAGCACCTACTGCACCGATTTAAGAATTCGGCCATAGATTCCTGCGTTTTGATAAATGCCAGTGAAATTTTCGGCACCTGGACCGTAGGCAAATACCGGAATCAATGCGGCAGTATGTGTTCCGGTATTAAACGCTCCTGTGATTACGTCGTAGTCGTTATAAACTCTTCCTGTTGAGTCTGTTTTTTTTGTGGCGGTCAGTGCAAGTCCTCCCGTTTCATGATCGGCAGTGACAATTACCAGCGTATTTTTTTGTTTTTCGGCATAGTCCATTACCATGTTAACCACTTCGTTGAAATCCACCATTTCAGATTGAACATAACTGTAGTCCTTGGCATGTCCGCCCCAATCAATTTGTGAACCTTCAATCATGAGGAAGAAACCTTCCTGATTCTTTCCCAGAAAATCGATTGCAACGCGTGATGCATCCGTACAAAAACTACCGCGTCCTTCGCTCATTTTGGGCATTCCTTCATCACTCAACAAAAAGCCATATCGATGTTCTTGGTTCATCTCCAATGGAAACTGAAAGTAATTCAAGGTATCAATAACCCAATTTGATTCGGCGGATCTATTGATCAACGTCCGAAAAAAAGATCTTCCACCACCGGCGAAGAAGTCAACCTTCGATGCCATTAACTGCGTAGCAATATCGTTTTCGTTGTTTCTACTTGTGGTGTGGGCGTAAAAGGCGGCCGGCGTGGCATGTGTTATAGATGAAGTAGAAACCAATCCAGTAGCATATTGTCGCTCTTCCAATACTTCCAAAATAGTTTTAACTGGTAGGCTGTCGTGATTTACTCCGATAGCGCCATTGTATGCTTTGACGCCGCTGGCAAAAGCTGTAGCACCTGCAGCTGAGTCGGTGATTTTATGACTGGAAGAAGAGCAGTTGATAAGGCCCATGTAGTTGAATCGGCTAAATGCCGAAAGATTATCTTGCTCTTGGTGTAAAATTGATATCTGAGAAAGCCCCATGCCATCGCCGATCAGAAGTATCACATTTACTGGCGCTTTCGTCACTTCGGTAATTGCAATTTCCTTGTTTTTCTGTACTGAGCATCCCATGATTATAGATGTCAGGCAAAAGAGTACGAGTATCTTAAAGGCTCTCATGCTGCAAATCTGATTATTTTTTTATTTGATTACGCACAAACTTACCAGTAAAGTTCAAAATGCCGATAGGCTGCATTTGGGGTTCATAGACTTGCAACAAAAAAGGAGTATGAATATCTTGAATTTTGTTGACCAGTCTGTTGAGAAAGGGAGCATGCTCCCTTGTTTAGTCGAATTTAATCGGTTCTCTCTGTGAAATTAGCACCTTCTTCGTGTCTGTGGTTAAAACAGCGACAACAACTTTTAACCACGGAGATTTCTATGTTAAAAAACAAGTCTTTTTTCTGCTAGATAGAAACAACTTCCTCGATCACATAG
>JABMPI010000527.1 GCA_013203755.1 Bacteroidota bacterium | reverse complement strand
GGACGTAGAGACGCACGGCCGTGCGTCTCTACACCGTGCGCATCATCGAAATCATTATTGTTAATTATTAAAATGGCATGAATATGATTGGGCATGATTACGGATATATCACAAAATAATTCGGCACGAATTTGAAACGATTTATCCCATTCTGTTTTTACAATCTCCCCAATTTCCGACAATTCCATTTTCCCGTTCACAACATCACCAAAATAACATTCACGCTTTTGTGTGCAAATGGTAACAAAATAAATGCCATCCGACCCATAATCCCAATCTTGTAACCGGGCAGAAGGTATTCGATATTTTTTTTGAAATTTTTCTGGCACGTGCTTTTACCGCAAATTTGTTTTAGTAATTTTAATTCTATCAACAGAACCCTTTTCATCATTACCAACAAAGAAATACATCCCAGGTTTCATACCACTCATGTCAATTCGAATTTCTCCTTCGCCCATAAAAGTTCCATCCTTTTCAATAACTTTATGAGTTCTTCCCATATTATCAATCAATTTGAAGTCCAAATCTCCACCCATTGAAGCATAAGGAATAGTAGTAGAACTAGTAACAGGATTAGCTTATCAATTGTTTTCATGTTACTACTACCCATTTTTCAAAATTTGCGGTATATGTAAAATTAAACTTATCATATTCCTTTAATATCTATATTAGCTATTAATCATATACACCAAATAGTGATGTATGATGAAGTTGTATTCTTTAATGAAATCCTGGGGTGGCGTATTTCTTCACTGAATCTTTTGCGTTGTGCAACCTGGGTTTCAAGGAGTCTAAAAATAGTAAGATATTACCGATTAGCAAAATAATCAGAGTCTTGTGTATTCATTATTATACAGATGTGGACAAAAAAAAATGCACCAGTAAAACTGATGCAATTTTTATACTTATAATTTTTCTATTTTTCTCTTACAAAGTAAGAAACCCAAAGAATGTATAGCATACAACATCCAATTACCAAGATACTTGACAATGGACCAAATGTTGTACTTACAAATCCCATAACCACAGGAATAACTGCACCACCGGAAACTGCCATAATTAGCAAACCCGAAATTTCGTTTGCACGATCGGGCATTTTTTCCAATGCCAGTGAAAATATAATTGGAAACATATTTCCAATTCCCAAGCCTGTAATAAAAATTGCCACATAAGCGACAGTAACCCCGGGAGCTAAAAATACACTTACCACACCAAGAAGAGCTACCAAAGTAGTAAGTACTAAAAAAATACGTGGTTTTATCCAGTTCAGAACAATAGCACCTAACAAACGTGCAATCGTTTCGCCAAAATAAAAAACACTAATTCCGATAGCAGCCTTTTCTAAAGTAATACCATACTTTGCAATAAGAACATTTATAATATTGGTATTCATTGCAACTTCAGCACCCACAATCATAAAAATTGAAAGTGCCATAAATGCAACAAAACGGTTTTTCAACAAACCAAAACATGATGCAAATGAAGCAGGTTTACGATCGGGTTTCGACTCAGTTATTGGAGTGGATGAAAGCCAGACTGCAGCAAGGATAGATGTAATGCCATAAATGGCAAAAACAAGTCTCCACTCGCCAAACATTGTGGCTACAAATGTGGCGATAAGTGGCCCTGCAAAGGATACTATTGCTTTTATAAACTGTGAAGCACTTAAAAAACTGGCTAATTTTTCTTTAGGAGCAACATCTTGCAACAATGGATTTGCAGAAACCTGAATAATTGTATTTCCTATTCCCAGCAAAATAAAAGATGCGAACATCATTGCGAATGAATAGTGGACAAATGGTAAGCCAAGACCAATTGCCTGAATAACCATACCAATATTCAACATGTTTCTTTTCCCGTATTTATCCTGTAAAATGCCAACCGGTACCGAAAGAACAAAAAACCACAATAACACCATCATTGGTAAAAACTGAACAATAAAGTCGGTAAGTTCAAAGTCTTGTTTAATGTATCCCGTGGCAACTCCAATTATATCAACAAATCCCATTACCATAAAGGATAAGAGCACCGGATAAAGTTTGCCCCATTGAGCTTTTTTAGCTGTCATAATTTAATTTTTTGATTTGTTTATTTCCTTGATTAAAAGTTTGTTATTTGAAAATTTATGTTTTGATCTTCCGATTAAATAAGTTTTAAACTATAATTATGTTATGGGGAACCGCGTATGATGCCCGATTTCGCCGTGACTGTTTATGGCGATTAAAGCCAAAACAGCTAAAATTGCAACAATACCCAACAAATATAAACCCCATCTTTTTCCGTTTACTTCATCTATAATTGTTTCTAAAAATGAAGGATATAATTTGCTCGCAAGAAAAAGCACCACAATAAAATTCACTACATATAAATAATGGTTTGAAAGTACCTGCCCGGCAAATATTTGCGAAATGATAAAAGTGAGGATAATGTAAGCACCAAAGTAAAGTGCAAACTGAAGCACGACATCTTTTCGCTCAAAATCAACTTTTGGCTTACTGAATTTAATCCAGCTCACAACTGCAACCGATAACATTGTAATTAATGCTACAACAGAACTTGTTGTAGCAACTGTCTCTGGATTTGCTATTTCTCCAAATCTTTTAATAATTGAGTTGTAGGTAAAATTTTCACGGAAAATAATCAGTGGAATTAAAACAACTACAAAAAGAAGAGCAGATCTGTTTCCCCATTTCGTAGGTGCTGCAGACTCTTCCGGCCATTTTGAACTAAATACTCCATAAGCTAAACCAATGCCTCCGAAAAATCCAATGCTGTACTCCATTACATTCCACCAGTTAAATGAAAAACCGGCATTATTAGACAAAACTACTTGTAGGAAATTTCCAAAAGCAAATCCAAAACCACCGCCAATCATCGTATAAAAAGCAACCCGCAGAGGAGCAGTATGTTTATTTCTGGCCATGTACCAAAGCATTGCTGCACCAGCACCGGCTATAATTGCCCAAGCTTCAGAACGCGGAGGGGTCATTAAAAACTCTAACTGCTCAACCAGCAAATTATAACCAACAACTCCACCGGCTACCATTTGTGCAAAGAGACTTCCCCATTTCACCTTTTTCTTTTCGCTTGAATCTAATGTCAGCCCAACTAGTCCACCGCCCAACAAACCAAACAATCCGCCAATAACAAATAGCATTAAAAAACCGTACCAGACATTTCCGAAACCACTGCCATTGCCATAACCAACCACAACTCCGTAGCTAATTACACCTCCGGCTCCCCAACCAACACCGGAAGCCAGCGCAACGGTTAACATTTTATTATACCAATCTTTTCGATTGGACACCATTACCAAAGCCAGGCCACCAATTGCTCCAGCCCACGCTGCACCTTGTTCGTGACCAAATTGTCCGCGAATTGCCCAGGCAGTTGCCAAAGCCATTGCCACGATTAATAAGCTAATCCACTGTTATT
>JABMPI010000052.1 GCA_013203755.1 Bacteroidota bacterium | reverse complement strand
CTTATGAAGTTGCGGCGAATTGTAACCCGGGAGCCGAATATTACGAGAATGTTAGGGAACAAGCGCGTTACGAAATTGCAATGAAACGTTTTATGGTGGATGGCAATTTTAAAGCATTCACCACCAACTTTGAAAACCTAACCGGGCTTGCACAGCTGCCAGGCTTGGCATCGCAGCGATTAATGGCAGCAGGTTACGGTTTTGGTGCCGAAGGCGATTGGAAACAAGCTGCTTTGTTGCGCATTATTAAAACCATGTCAGCCGGAATGCCAGGAGGAAGCTCTTTTATGGAAGACTACACCTATCATCTCGACCCAGAAAACGAAGCCGTTTTAGGTGCACACATGTTAGAGATTTGCCCAACAATTGCAGCAAAAAAACCGCGTTTAGAAGTTCATCCTTTGGGAATTGGAAGCAAAGATGCACCCGCGCGTTTGGTTTTTGAAAGTACAACCGGCGATGCCATGAATGTAACTTTAATTGATATGGGAAATCGTTTCCGTATTATAGTTAACACATTGGATGTAATTGAACCGCTGGGAAAAATGCCCAAATTACCCGTTGCTTCGGCATTTTGGAAAACACATCCAAATTTAGCAGATGGAGCAGCTGCATGGATTTATGCAGGCGGAACACATCATTCAGCTTTTACACTGGCTTTAACACCCGATTATATTGAAACGTTTGCAGAATTTGCTGATGTTGAATTTGTGGTAATCGACAAAGACACCAAAGTTTCCGACTTCAAAAAGGAATTACGTTGGAACGATGTTTATTACCTATTGTCCAATGGATTGAAATAAGATAAAATCCTTCGTAAAAATCCATTTAGACCAAATCTTCTAAATGGATTTTTACATTTATATTTATGGTAACTCCTCAAAATTAATAACAGGCGGAATCCCACTTGCTTTTCGATCAAAATACGAATCAATAGCAGTAGTTTCATTAAAAAACCCACAGTTTTTCATAAAGAACACTTGATTTTCAGCACCACCGGAATAATCCATTCTCGACTCTTTTCGGGCAGTTGCATCGGCAGTAAATTTCATTTTAGTTAATTCAATCCATTGGCTATTTATAGTGTAAATCCACTGATTTGAGTACAATCCTTTACGCGTTACATTTCCCGTTTCGGTGTGGAAATTCTCTAAAAATGAATGTGGTCGTGTTAAATAAGTATCTGTTTTTGGTCGTCTGAAACTGGCTATCAACTTCCACTCATTTACTTCCGGCGCAAAAAACCAAGCTGTAAAATCGGTCTCTTCATTTCCGGTTGGTTTGCCCTTCAACAAAAACTTATAGGTGTTACCCGCTTTCCATAAAAACTTGTAATAACTCTGCCCACCAGAACCTTCGTTACCAAATTCACCAGTGTGCACACCCTCTCCTTTTTTAAGCATTTTTATTTTCTGATCTTCAGGAATATCACCCGGATTATCTGTTTTAAACGGACTCCAAACCGAAAACAGAATCCGCCGCTCTGTTGGAGAATTTACCTGCATTCCAAAATAACCTTGCCCAAATCCGTTAGCCATAAAATAAGAGCCCAGAACATCGTTATTTTCGGGAACTGTTATTTCATTATAAAAATACAACACGTCGCCAGAGTTCTCTGGTATTTGAAAATTCAGGTGAACAGATGGGCCACGCCTGCCCCAATAAAAATCTTCCCTGGCAAAATAGACTTTCTCTTTCGCTGCTTCGCCACCAATTAAGATATTCGAGATCTCAGGAAAAAAATCTCCTGACTTATCAACTCCTTGAATTTCTATCCATTGATATCCTGCCTTTTTAACCTCGAAAATTCCAATTGGAATTTCTCCCTCTGTTTTGCTTTCAATCTGTACGATTTCTGTTTTACCATTACAAGAAACCTTTATTTTAGAAAACCCGAAAGTTGCTTTTACAAAGATGCCAACATCCAATTTTCCAGTTTTTGTAGTTTTAAAATAGGTTCGGATTTTAGTCTCATTTTCCGACCAGTTTCTAATTCCTCCCTTTTTTACAATTTGTTTACTTTTCTCTGTGTCATCAACTACCCAACTATTTCCTTCTGTAGGAATTGAGACGGTTAAATCCAAAGATTTTCCATCCTCTTCAACTAACGCAACTGCATGGCATGAATTTACAAGTCCAACAATCATTATTAATAATAACAGAGAACTTGCAACTTGACTTTTTAGGTTTACTTTCATCCGTTTATAATTTTAAATTTTCAATTGCAAGGTATGGAACTCTCGATGAAATTTAATCATGCTTGTTTGTGAAATTAGCATGCTAAATTTCATGTTCGTTTCATATGTTTTTAATAAGATTCAAGACACAAGGAATCAAGACACAAGACAAGAAACTCCTCCTTCTTCTGTGCCAAAACTCCTTCATCATGAATGTTTCAGATAATCACTTCTTTCTAATTCTTCTATTTGTTCGGCTAATTCAACTTTCTCGTAAAAATGTTCGTGCGTAAAATTCAAAAACTTTAAGATTTTAAATGCATTAAATTTCTGAAAAAAACGATTCTCAAAAGACTTTAGCGTTGCACAATTTCTATTTAAATCATTGAGTTCGTTCCAAAATAGATCGTGAACCAAAAATCTTTGAACAGATTGCGGCAAATTAGAAATTAGGAGCTCGAATTTTTCTAATTCAATTTTATAAAAATTCCCCTTTACTTTAAAAAATTGTTTTAAATCGTTGAATGCATTAAAATTATAGGTTTGTGTTAAATCCTCTTCTGCATTCATCCACTTCTGTAAAATAGGTCCTGTTCCAAACGGAACACGATCGGACAACCTTGCCGAAGGATAAACTTTTGTTGAAGTAATTTCGCCAACTTTCCCGAGTTGAACCAAATTCTGCAAAAAATAAAAATCTTCGCCTGCCTGCCTGCGATTCATTCCACCACGTTTTACATACGCCCCGGCAGTAACTGCAAATGCCGAGCCCACTGTAAACATAGAAAAAGGATAACCCGTAAACTCAAGTGCATTTTTATAATATTCAAGATACTTTTCATAGAGTTGAATTCCCACCAATTGTTTCGCATTTAGTCCAGAAATTTGATGTTGAAAAGATATGGTTGCCCCAACATTTTTGGGATTCAATTTGAAATGATTTTCAATTTCTACCAAATAGTTTTCGTCAACCAAAGTATCTGCATCCAACGAAACAATTATTCCGTTTGGCTTTTCCAATAAATTTAATCGTCGAATGGCTTCGTCCATACCACTTTTTCTTGCTACCCCAGCTCCTGCCCACTTCTTTTTTAATTCAATGGGGCCAACTGCATAAATTTGAATTCCAGCTTTCTGATTTTCGGAAATCCAATTTTCAATTTCAAAAATAGTATTCCTATTAAAAGATTTTATTTCTTCCGAAGCAATTTCAGAATGATTGATTAAAATAATTACCTCAACATTTTGAACAGGTAATTTACAGTGGTTCAGTGAATCGAGAGTTTGCAAAATATCCGGCTCACGAAAACATGGAATAACTACAATCATTCCAAGTTCCGTATTGGGAATACTATTTATTAAAGTTTCCTTATTCTGCTTTTCCAGATATTTATTTGCAAACATTTCTATACAAAGCTAAAATTAAAAGCAAAAAAAATCCGGAGTAACCCCCGGATTTTAGTATTTTTTAAATCTAATATTCTTATTTTTTCAATTCAGAATATCTTTCGTTTAATACTTTTAAAACGTCAGCAGTTAAATTATCTGCTTCGTCGCCAATTAAAATATTTGAAGCATTAAAAATGTAATCATATTTTTTACCTGCATTCAACTCATTAAGATACTCCATTAATTTATCCAGAATCTGTTTGTTATTTTCAGCCTGTAATCCACCTAATTTGGCAGACAATTCCTGATCCATTTTCTGAATTTCCTGCTCCATTCCAACTAATCTGTCCCGTTCCTGTACAGCACGTTGTTCGCTTAAGAATCCACCACGTTGCAATTTTTCCTGAAAAGCTGCAGCGTCTTTTTCAAACGACTGACGTTTTACACTGTATTCGGCTGTATAAGCTTCTTGCTTTTTAGTAAAATCATCGTGCAAATCTTGCGACAAATCGAAATTTAAAAGCACAGAATCGGCTTTTACATAAGCAATTTTTAAATCACCTCGATTAACTACTCCTTTTTCAGCAGTTGCAGAATTATGTTCGTTTTCTCCTTCGCCTGTAAATTGAAGTACATATAAAACAGCTACGGCTATAAACAGTACGATGCTAACAATTAACGATGTTCCTTTCATTCTTACCTGATTTTTGATTTACTATTTTTACTCCGACAAAGATAATTTTTTAGTTGAAACACGAATCTCAAATTAACAATTTTTTCATCTTATTAAATATCAATCACTTCCTTCAAAAACATGTGTAAAATCATAATAGTTGACTGATAAACATCATTGAATAAAACCTAAAAGAGCCATTATTTTACATTATCTAATATTTTCACTTAAAAATTAAAATGTTGAATAAGCTAATAGCAAACGTATTGCCACACATGCCCAAAAAACTAGTTTGGGTATTTTCTAAAAGATATATTGCTGGTGAGTCTATTGAAGAGGGAATTCTGGCATCGAAATTATTAAACGAAAAAGGAATTGAAACGACCATAGATTTACTGGGTGAATTTATTAAAACCCTTGGCGAAGCTGAAGACAATAAAAACCAATACATTGATATAATCAATCAATGCACAGGCCATAAAATTCAAGGTAATTTTTCGTTGAAACCAACCATGTTTGGGCTGCTAATCGATAAAGAGGTTTGTTACAATTACATCCGCGAAATTGTTGTGCTTGCCACTCAGAAAAATACATTTGTTAGAATTGACATGGAAGATTCGCAATGTGTGGACATGGAATTGGATATATTTAAAAGGTTGAAATTAGAATTTCCTGCAAATGTTGGATTGGTTGTACAAGCTTATTTGCGACGTACCTTAAACGATGTGAAAGTTTTAAGTGAATTGAATTCGAAAGAAAATCCACTTAATTTTAGATTGTGCAAAGGGATTTATGTTGAACCTGAGAATATTGCTTTTAAGGAATTCGAACAAGTTCAACAAAATTTTTTGAATGGTCTGGAATTCATGATTAAAAGCAAAATATATGTAGGAATTGCCACCCACGACAAGCATTTGGTACACGAGTCTTATAAGTTAATTGAAAAATATAATGTCCCGAAAAGCATGTACGAATTTCAGATGTTATATGGCGTAACACCCGATTTACGAAAATCGATTGTGAACAAAGGACATCTTATGCGGGTTTATGTACCCTTTGGAAAACATTGGTTTGGATATTCTACAAGACGGTTAAAAGAAAATCCGAAAATAGCTACTGAAATTATTAAAGCACTTTTTGTTAGAGGATAGTTGAATGAGAAAATGCAGAAATGCTTAAATGATCGAATTATAAAATCAGTTTCCTATGAACTCCTGAATATTATTTCGTCCAACGATCTTTTAGGAACATGATGAACATCGTTTTCATCGCGCCAATATTTAATGTCGCTATTTTTTACATTTTCGAGAATACATTCTTCTGCCGGTTTGCCCAATGCAATTAACCACAAAATCTCAATGCTCTCCGGTATACTCAGTATTTTAGTAACTTTGGTTTTATTAAAAGTGCCAATTATACATCCGCCAAACCCATCCTCAACAGCCCCCAGCAAAATGCTTTGAATAGCAATTCCATCGTCGCAATAATAATTATCAGAAATCGACTTGTCGTGTAAAACAGCAACGTAAACTACCGGTCTTTCCTTTTCTTCAGGCCCTTTCCAATTGCTTAAATATCCCGCCCATCCAATATTTGGAAATATTTTTCCATTCGTTTTTTCATCAATACAAACGGCATATTTTAAGGGTTGCATGTTCCTTCCACTTGCAGAAAAACGAGCCAGCTCAATCCATTTTTTTATTTGTTTGAATGAAATTTTAACAGAAGAATCAAAACGTCGGTAGCTTCGGTTTTTGGTTATTAAGTCGCGAATCATAACAATATAATTTTGCGTTTATTTTGATTTTTGTTGTATCAAAGATATTTTAATTTTAGGGGACAAAAAAAGGATAAAGAAATTAGTTGTAATTGTTAACCTTCTATGTTGTAATCCAAATTTTAGTTTAGTTTTGTGGAACAGAACAGAACGGAAGTTTTTCCGATGAATATACTTCAATATGAGCAAATTTAAATTTACTGTAGATAAAAATTCGAACGCATTAAAATTCCAGCAACTTGTAGATGCCATAACTAATTCTATCAGTCAGAATCAGCTAAAGCAGGGAGATATGTTACCGTCGGTAAATCAAATTATGAAGGAGTGTCAACTTTCGCGCGACACTGTATTTAAAGCTTATGCCGAATTAAAAAAAAGAGGTGTGGTTGAATCGGTTCCAAACCGTGGTTATTTTGTAACAAAAAATATAACTAAAGTTTTTCTTTTCCTCGATACTTTCAAGGCGTACAAAGAGGTTCTTTATGGTTCATTTTTAAAACACCTTCCAAAAAATATTAGTGTCGATTTACATTTTCATCATTACAATATAGATGTATTTGAAAAAATTATTACCGAAAGTTTGGGCAAATACAACAAGTATATTATTATGAATTTCGACCACCAGAAAGTACCTGAAATAATTAATAATATTGCTCAGAAACAATTATTAGTTATAGACTGGAACATACATACATCCGAGAAACAATCAGCTATTTATCAAAATTTCGGACAACCAATATCCGACTGTTTCCAGAAGAATGTAGAAAAAATAAAAAAGTACGACGAATTTACTCTCTTACATCCAAAATTTACTTATCATCCGAAAATTGTAATCGATTATTTTAAACAGTTTTGTACCAAAAATAAAATTAAGCACTCTGTAATTTTTGATTCCGAAAAGTTTAAAATAAAAAAGGGTGGACTATATTTTTTGGTGAGCGACCGAACACTTGCCAGTTTTTTAGACCAATGTTCTGAAAATGGTTTTGAACCTGGCGAAGAAGTAGGTGTAATTTCTTACAACGAAACACCAATGAAAAAATATGTAAAAAATGGAATTACAGTAATTTCTACCGATTTTAATTTAATGGGACAAAAAGCCGCTGAGTTTGTTACTACGGGGAATCCTGTACGATTTGAAGTACCAACAAAATTAGAAATTCGCTCTTCGATATAATAAAATCGACACAAGACAAATTGATTAAAAATATTTAATAAAGTTAAAATCAAAGCTATTATATATACCCACAGTTTTTATTTTCCGATGTCTATGAGCTTGATTATTACAGTCAAAATTAACATGTTTTAAAACATGTTTGTAGATTTTGAATAGACACTAATACAGACTATTTTTGAGGAGCATACCAGAACAGAACAGTTTAATAATAATTTATAATTTAAAACAATATATATCATGCACTTACTAGGTTTCGACATTGGAAGTTCATCTGTAAAAGTTTCATTAATTAATGGAGAAAATGGCAATTGTATTGCCTCCTCTTTTCATCCGAAGCAGGAGATGAAGATTACTGCACACAAATCAGGGTGGGCAGAACAGGAACCAGAATCGTGGTGGGCAAATTTAAAATTGGCATTGGCCGATGTTTTAAATGAATCGGGAGTTAATCCTGAAAGTATTGAGTCTATTGGAATTTCGTACCAAATGCACGGTTTGGTAATGGTAGATAAGAATCTGGAAGTAATTAGGCCATCAATAATTTGGTGCGACAGCCGGGCCACTGGTTATGGAGAAAACGCTTTCAACGAAATTGGAGGTGAACGTTGTTTGACCAATTTGTTAAACTCACCTGGTAATTTCACCGCCTCGAAACTGAAATGGGTAAAAGAAAATGAGCCTGAATTATTTGCTAAAATTTATAAAATAATGCTACCCGGCGATTATATTGCAATGAAACTAACAGGCGAAGTACAAACAACTGTAAGCGGACTTTCGGAAGGTATTATGTGGAACTTTAAAGAGAATTCTGTTGCAAATATGCTTTTTGACAATTATGGCTTTTTATCAGAAATAATTCCAGAAATAGTTCCAACGTTTGCCGTTCAAGGTTATGTTTCAGCCAAAATGGCTGAAGAACTTGGTCTATCAACAAAAACAAAAATTAGCTACCGCGCAGGTGACCAACCCAACAATGCACTTTCGTTAAATGTGCTAAACCCTGGAGAAATTGCCACTACTGCCGGAACTTCTGGTGTGGTTTATGGCGTTAGCGAAGAGATAAAATATGATCCTCAATCGAGAGTAAATACTTTTGCTCATGTAAATCACACAGCAGAAAATGCAAGATTAGGCGTTCTACTTTGCATAAACGGAACCGGTATTTTAAATGCCTGGTTAAAAAGAATGACTGGAGAAAATATATCTTACGAAGAGATGAACGATCTGGCATCTAAAATTCCTGTTGGTTCTGAAGGATTATCTATTTTACCTTTTGGAAATGGAGCTGAAAGAGTTTTGAATAATAAAAATATTGGATCAATGTTTTCTGGAATTAATTTTAATATTCATCAAAAAGGACATTTATTACGAGCTGCTCAGGAAGGGATTGTTTTCTCGTTTAAATACGGAATGGATATTATGAAAGACATTGGAATTAATGCTTCGGTAATTCGTGCCGGAAAAGCAAATATGTTCCTTAGCCCGATTTTCAGAAATACACTAGCCGGAATTTCAGGAGCAACCATTGAATTATACAATACCGATGGTTCGGTGGGAGCCGCTCGCGGTGCAGGAATTGGTTCAGGATATTACTCAAACGCAAACGAAGCATTTGTAAACCTCAAAAAAATGGAAGTAATAGAGCCTGATAATTCTAAAGTTCCTGAATATGAAGATGCATATAACAATTGGAAGAAAGAACTTGACAAAGCATTGTCATAAAATTCTCAGAAATATTGAATTTCGTACTAAAAGAAAAATTTTAATCTAAATCATATTAATAATGAAAAATTTATCAAGAAGAAGATTTTTACAATCGACAGCTGTTGCCGGCACCGGAGCACTGTTTATTCCTAATTTTATTAGTTGTGCACCAAGTGCTCAATTAAGATTTGCCGTTATTGGTGTTGGCGGACGAGGCGGTGCAAGTTGGAGCCATGTTCCAGTAGATAGTCTTGTTGCCATGTGCGATGTTGACGAAAGAATGTCGCAAGACGGATTTAAAAAGCGTCCAAATGCCAAGAAGTATAAAGACTTCAGAGTTATGTTTGATGAAATGGCGAACGAAATTGATGCCGTAATTATTGCAACACCAGATCACACACACTTTCCGGCAGCAATGGCAGCAATGGAGTTGGGAAAACATGTTTTAGTAGAAAAACCACTGGCTCATAATATTTGGCAATTGCGTACTTTGAAAAAAGCGGCAAAACATTACGGTATAGTATCGCAAATGGCTAACCAGGGACGAACTACTAATGGAATTAGATTAGCAAAAGAGTGGTACGAAGCCGGTGTTTTAGGTGAAGTAAAAGAAGTAATTGCATGGCAAGGTAAAATCAATTTCGAAAAAGATGGATACTTTGGAGCACCAAAAACATTCCCGCCACAAGTACATGAAGTACCAAACGGTTTAGACTGGGATTTGTGGCAAGGACCTGCAGCAGAGAAACCATTCAACAATTTGTATGCGCCAAAAACATGGAGAGGATTTTACGATTATGGAAATGGTAAATTAGGAGACTGGTGTTGTCATACTTTAGATACTCCTTTCTTTGCATTAGACCTTGGATTGCCTCACACGGTTGATGCTGTAATTACCAATCCGGTTGCTGATCATAGTTTTGTAGCTGAAGAATCTGTAGTAACCTGGCAATTTGGAGCCCGTGGAAATAAAGCTCCGGTAACGATGAAATGGTACGAAGGTTTTGAGAAACCAGCAATCAGACCAGAATGGGGAGTGGATGAAATACCCGGTAACGGGATGATAATTATAGGTGATAAAAAGACGTTAATCACGGGTGGACGACCAGATGACGCAAGATTACTTGTACCGGAAGAAGAGATGAAAGAATTCTTAAAAAATGCTCCGGAACAAACTATTCCAAGAGTTGGTGAGAATCAACCAGTTGAAGAGTGGATTGATGCCATTAAAAACAACACACTTCCAGGATCTAATTTCGACTACTCTGCAAGTTTGGTTGAAATGGCTCATGTTGGTGTTTTGGCTCAACGATTTGGTGGAACAATCAACTACGATGCTAAAAATATGAAAGCGACAGGTCGTCCTGAATTAGATGCATACATTAAAGAACCTGCTCGTAAAGGATGGGAATATGGGGAGAGTCTTTAGTAGAAACCTATGAGAAAATGCGAGAATGCTTAATTGTTTGAATGCATAAATACAGGAATCGAAACAAATAACTTAATCTTTTAAATTATTTGTGAATGCGAATATTGTTGCATTTCTGCATTCCCGCATTATTTCGAAATACTTAAAGGAATTAACAAAAAAATTATTACAACAATAGAATATATAAGATGGAAGTACTAAAAGGAAATAAAGAATATTTTAAAGGCATCGATCAAATTAAATTTGAAGGCCCTGAGTCAAAAAACCCACTGGCTTTTAAGTGGTACGATGAGAACAGGATTATCGCAGGAAAAACCATGAAAGACCACCTACGTTTTGCTGCTGCCTACTGGCATACTTTCTGCGGAACAGGTGGTGATCCATTCGGACCGGGAACTCAAATTTTTCCATGGAATGGAGCAAACGACATAATGGACGCTGCTAAAGAAAAGATGGATGCTGCTTTCGAATTCATAACAAAAATGAATATCCCATTTTACTGTTTCCACGATACCGATGTAGTTGGTGACGGTTCGGTTTTTGAGATTGAAAACAGATTGGGAAAAATGGTTGAATACGCAAAAGCCAAACAAGATGCCTCGGGTGTTAAATTACTTTGGGGAACAGCAAACGTATTTTCTGCTCCTCGTTATATGAACGGTGCATCAACCAATCCTGATTTTAATGTGATTGCCAATGCTGGTACTCAGGTTAAAAATGCAATTGATGCAACCATTGCATTAGGCGGAACAAACTACGTTTTTTGGGGTGGTCGTGAAGGTTACATGAACCTGCATAACACCGACACAAAACGCGAATTGGCACACATGGGACAATTCCTTACAATGGCACGCGATTATGGTCGTGCAAATGGTTTTACAGGTACTTTCCTTATTGAACCAAAACCGATGGAGCCAACAAAACATCAATACGATTACGATTCGCAAACTGTTATTGGATTCTTGAAAGAGCATGGTTTAGAAAATGATTTCAAATTGAATATTGAAGTAAATCACGCAACTTTGGCTGGTCATACTTTTGCACACGATTTGCGGGTTGCTACTGATGCGGGTATGTTGGGGTCAATCGATGCGAACAAAGGAGATTACCAAAATGGATGGGATACAGACGAATTTCCAACTAATATTTATGAAACGACCGAAGCAATGCTTGAAATTATTCAAGGTGGTGGTTTTACAAACGGAGGTATCAACTTCGATGCAAAAACACGCCGGGAATCAACAGATTTAGAAGACATTTTTGTAGCACATATTGGAGGAATGGACGTATTTGCACGTTCGTTGGTAATTGCTGATAAAATTATTAATGATTCTGATTATATGTCAATGCGTAAAACTCGTTACGCCTCATTCGACGCTGGGAAAGGTGCTGAATTTGAGACAGGAAAATTGTCATTAGAGGATTTAAGAACTATTGCAAAAGAAGCAGGCGAACCAGCTCAAATAAGTGGTAAACAAGAATTAGTTGAGCAACTTATCAATTGGTATATCTAAGCCAAATGAAAGGACGTAATTCGTTTTATATTGTAGGTATTACATTAGTCGCAACTCTTGGAGGAATGCTGTTTGGTTACGATACCGCAGTAATTTCAGGAGCCGACAAATCAATCCAGGCCTTTCTTATTGAAGGGCTTGGATTAGGATCTTTAGCTCATGGTGCTACAATTTCCAGTGCCTTAATCGGATGCATAATTGGAGGCAGCCTTTCGGGAATAATTGCTTCTAAATTAGGAAGAAAAAAGTCACTTTTTATCGCTGCAATTCTTTTCTTTTTATCTGCTCTGGGATCGGGAAATCCTGAATTTCTCTTTTTCACAAAAGGTGAACCTACAATGGGTTTATTGTACCTATTTAATTTCTACCGAATTATTGGTGGAATTGGAGTTGGAATTGCTTCGGCAGTTAGCCCCATGTACATTGGTGAAATTGCTCCCGCCGATATTCGCGGACGATTGGTTTCTGTAAACCAGTTTGCCATTATTTTTGGAATGTTGGTTGTGTATTTCGTTAACTGGGGAATTGCCAACGGCCAAACCCTGGAATGGATAAACACAATTGGATGGAGAAGAATGTTTACTTCGGAAGCCATCCCGGCAGCGTTATTTGCTTTCTTTCTATTTTTTGTTCCGGAAACACCTCGTTATCTGGCCTTAAATAATCAGAACGACAAGGCTCTTGATGTGCTTATCAAAATCAATGGCGTCGAAAGGGCAAAAGAGATTTTCAGCGATATAAAAAACAGTGTTGAAAAGTCATCGGCAAAACTTTTTTCCTACGGAAAAATTGTGATTGTGATTGGTATTTTGCTCTCCGTATTTCAGCAATTTGTGGGAATAAATGTTGCTCTTTATTATGCTCCACGCATTTTTGAAAGTATGGGTGCGGCAAAAGATGCTTCAATGTTGCAAACTGTTGCAATGGGATTGGTAAATGTAATTTTCACTGTTGTTGCCATTATGACCGTTGATAAATGGGGAAGGAAACCTTTGTTGATGGTTGGTTCAATAGGAATGGCCATTGGAATGTTTGCCATTGGATTACTGGCCTTTATGGAAGTAATTGGAATTAGCACTTTGGTATTTATTATTATTTACACAGCGTCGTTTATGATGTCTTGGGGACCGGTTTGCTGGGTTCTTATTTCTGAACTTTTCCCAAATAAAATACGAGGAAAAGCAATTGCGGTTGCAGTTGCAATGCAATGGGCTGCCAACTATTTTATTTCGTCAACCTATCCGGCAATGATGGAATTCAGTAGCGGCGGAACATACTGGTTCTACGGAATAATGAGTATTCTGTCGTTCTTCTTTGTTTGGAAATTGGTTCCTGAAACCAAAGGAAAAACCCTGGAAGAAATGGAAAATATTTGGATTAAAAAATAGAATTATTACGATTAAAAGAAGTAGAGACGAACGGTCGTGCGTCTCTACCCACAATATAAAAACGGGATTCTAATTTATAGGATCCCGTTTTCATTTGTGCATCATTATTTCAGTTTCAATATTCAAATATGGGAGTACCCCTTGCAAGTTTGTGGATCATTTCTTTGTTCTTAAAATATTTATCTGATATATTTAGAAAATGAATAAAAACAATTCCTTATATATTGTAAGTATCACTTTAGTTGCAGCGCTGGGAGGACTTCTGTTTGGATACGACACAGCGGTAATTTCAGGAGCAGACAAATCAATTCAGGCCTATTTGATTAATGGACTTGGCTTAGGAGCCCTTGCTCATGGTGCAACTATCTCCAGTGCTTTAATTGGCTGTATTATCGGCAGTAGCGCTTCGGGACTTATTGCGTAAACTAGGTCGAAAAAGCGCTCTTATTCTAGCTGCAATTTTATTCTTCTTTTCGGCATTGGGTTCAGGAAATCCGGAAATCTTCTTTTTCACAAAAGGAAATCCCACAATTGGATTGTTATATATGTTTAATTTCTACCGCATTATTGGTGGAATTGGAGTGGGATTGGCATCGGCAGTTTGCCCAATGTACATTGGTGAAATTGCTCCTGCTAATATAAGAGGTCGGTTGGTTTCCGTATATCATTTTGCTCTTGTTTTTGGAATGCTGGTAGTTTATTTTGTAAACTGGGGTATTGCAAGCGGACAAACTCACGAATGGATCAACGAAATAGGTTGGAGAAGAATGTTTATTTCAGAAGCAATTCCTGCAGGATTTTTCGGATTACTTTTGCTCACTGTTCCTGAGACACCGCGATATTTAGCGCTAAAAAACCAAGATGAGAAAGCATTTATCATCCTCACTAAAATAAATGGCAAAGAAAAGGCACAAATCATTCTACAGGAAATAAAAGCATCTTTAAAGCAATCGTCTGGTAAACTATTAGCTTTTGGAAAAACAGTTATTTTAATTGGTATACTTCTTTCTGTTTTTCAGCAGTTTGTGGGAATAAATGTGGCCTTGTATTATGCTCCCCGAATTTTTGAAAGTATGGGTGCAGAAAAAGATGCCTCGATGTTACAAACCGTTGTAATGGGATTGGTGAATGTTTCATTTACTATAGTTGCATTTTTTACGGTTGACAAATGGGGAAGAAAACCTTTGCTTATGATAGGTTCTATAGGAATGGCAATTGGAATGTTTGCCATTGGATTATTGGCATTTATGGAAGTAATTGGAATTGCCACGTTGGTTTTTATTATTATTTACACAGCGTCGTTTATGATGTCGTGGGGCCCAATTTGCTGGGTATTAATTTCAGAACTTTTCCCGAATAAAATTCGTGGAAGGGCTATTGCAATAGCTGTTGCTGCTCAATGGGCTGCCAATTATTTTATCTCGTCTACTTACCCTGCAATGCTGGAATTCAGCGGTGGTTTAACCTACTGGTTTTATGGTTTAATGAGTATCCTGTCTTTTATCTTTGTTTGGAAAATGGTTCCTGAAACGAAAGGTAAAACTTTAGAAGAGATGGAACTTTTATGGGGAAAATAACAGGATTTATCAAATAATTATTTAAAAAGGTTTCATTCAAAGTGAAACCCTTTCTTTTTATATTACTTGGATGAAATAATGGATCAAATAAAATGAACAATGAAAAAAGTAGAGGGCAAAAAAAGGGCAAAAAAAAAGATTGCCATTTGGCAACCTTTCAATTTATCTAACCTAGATATGTTTTTAACAACTTACTTCGCGATGTGTGTCGTAAACGACGAATTGCCTTTTCTTTAATTTGGCGTACTCGTTCGCGGGTTAACCCAAATCGTTCCCCGATTTCTTCTAAAGTCATTTCCTGGCATCCTATACCAAAAAACAATCGAATAATGTCACTTTCTCTCTCAGTTAACGTTGCTAGTGCCCGATGTATTTCTTTAGCAAGTGATTCCATCATAAGCGCGCGGTCTGCATTTGGCGAGTCGTTGTTTACCAACACATCCAAAAGACTATTGTCTTCGCCATCCACGAATGGGGCGTCAACGGAAACGTGTCTTCCGGAAACTCGTAATGTGTCTGCTACCTTATCGGCAGGAAGGTCGAGTGATTCTGCTAATTCTTCTGGCGAGGGCTTGCGTTCGTGTTCTTGCTCAAATTTCGAGAACGCTTTGTTTATCTTGTTCAACGAACCTACCTGGTTCAATGGCAGACGAACGATACGCGATTGCTCTGCAAGTGCTTGAAGAATTGATTGGCGAATCCACCAAACGGCATAGGAAATAAACTTGAAACCGCGGGTTTCATCGAATTTTTCAGCAGCTTTAATCAAACCAAGGTTACCTTCGTTTATTAAATCGGGTAAACTCAGTCCCTGATTTTGGTACTGTTTTGCCACCGATACAACAAAACGCAAATTGGCTCTGGTTAATTTCTCCAAAGCAACTTGGTCGCCTTTTTTGATTCGCTGTGCTAATTCAACTTCTTCCTCAACAGTAAT
>JABMPI010000526.1 GCA_013203755.1 Bacteroidota bacterium | reverse complement strand
GTGCCGGAAATGTACCAGGCATCTAAATTTAATCTTTGCATTTCTGCACGAAGTACCAAAAGTCTTTTATGAATTTCGCTCATTATTAAAATAGTCTTTTACAAATTTTTTAATTGAAGGAGCTGGAATATCGTCATAATTTATCTCCTCCTCTGAATAGAATTTATAGTCCAAAATATCATCCATTGGTTTTAAACCAATAATGGACTCAGGAATTACTTTGAATGCCATGTCGAGCGTAAAAACGGTGTATTCGGAGAATATATATTCGTTGGGTGCAGAGCCAACATATTCTAACGATTTTATTTTCAAACCTAACTCCTCCGAAAGTTCTCGTCGAACTGCATTCTCTGCAGTTTCACCGGGGTCGATAAAACCTCCGGGCAAATCCAATTTGCCGTAATTGGGTTCAACACCGCGGGTTACCAACATTAGTTTTCCGTTTCCATCGCATACTAAAGCCGCCACCGCAGCAGCAGAATTTATAAAAAAATGAAATCCACACGACTCACATTTCAACGAGCGTTCTCCTGAAACTTTAAATTGAGAAGAGCCACATTTTGGACAATATTTTAGAACTTTTAATGGATTTGTGTTTTGCATGATTTTCTAATTACTCAACAATTTTCATTGCTTTCATCCAATCGAAAAATAAATCGGGCCACTGGTCAGCAGGCAAATTATTTTTACGAATTCCAAAACCATGTCCACCTTTCTGAAAAATATGCATTTCTGCCGGAACGTTGTTCTCCTTAAGTTTCAAATAAAATTCTACTGAATTTCTGGGAAGAACATTTTTGTCGTCATCGGCCAAAACTAAAAATGTTGGTGGAGTTTGTGGAGTAACTTGTAATTCGTTGGAATATTTTTCAACCAAATCCCATTTGTTTCCCTCACCAATTAAATTTTTTCGAGAACCCATGTGCCCAAATTCCTCGTTAAAAGAAATTACGGGATACAACAGCAACATAAAATCAGGGCGACAGCTTATTTGTTCAATTAAATTTGTACTCTCCTTTTTCCCGGTATCGAACTGGGTTCCTACGGTTGTTGCCAGATGTCCTCCGGCAGACGAACCTGCAATTCCAATTTTATTAGCATCAATCCCCCAGTCTTTTGCATTTTTGCGAACAATGCGCATGGTTTGTCGAGCGTCTCCCGATGGAATTTCGTGATGTCCATACGGAAGCCTGTATTTCAAAACAATACCGGCAATTCCTTTTGATTTCAGCCACTCTGCAATATCATATCCTTCGTGATCCATGGCTTCAATCATATAACCGCCACCCGGGCAAATTACAACTGCAGCACCAGTATTATTGTCCTTTTCAGGCAAATAAACATACATTTCGGCCTCCGAAACATTTCGCACCCGAACACCATCGTACTTCTCTTCCAGCTCATTCATGCCGTTGTGATTTGGCGCACCATCTGTCCAAACTTTTAAAACTTTATCTTGTGCAATCAAACCAGTTGTAATTAGAAATAGAGTGAATAATAGGTTTAGTTTTTTCATTTCTTAGATTTATTAAGCCTGTAAAAAGTTGAGATGTCATTTAATAATACAGTAATTAGCAATTATTTAGATTTTGCTCCAACAAAATAATGTTCTTTTTCTGAGAAGAGTATATTGAATGTGGTTAACGAACCATAAACCCGGGTTATGTATTGCTGAAAATCAACTTTTTCTTCGTCAGTTAATAGCTTATGGCTGTTAATATTTTGCTCCAACACACGCAACCTATCCCGCAACATTACAATTTTATGAAAAAAAGCTTCGATTGGAATTTCCTTGGGTTTTAAGTCGAGATTTGCCGGTTGCAAACTCATCGTACCTCCACTCCATTTTTCACCCAAAGGAATTACTTCTGTTACTGCTGCATATTTATCTAAAACATAGCTCATTACTTTCTCAATTTCTGAAATAGAAATTCCGGTTTTGGGAGCATCTTCATTTCGGTTCAAAACAGATAAATCTGTATTTCGTTTCGTGATTTCCATTTTGCCACCCCGCTCAAAAAATATCTCGTACGCGGTTAAGTTATTTTTGCTTACAATTCCTTCTCCATATCGCGGATGGTCAACTCTTGTTCCTATCGTTAATTCTTCCATTTTTCGCCTATTTTGAATATTTTTTTAAAAGTAAAAATATTTATTTAAATGGAATTGACGAATAGAAAAAAGAAAAGTGTAAAATAAGTCTTGTGTTAAATTATAAGATGAAATATCAGAATGACATACTGAATTGATTTCTGAATTAGAATGTCGATTACATTTTTACAGACAATAAGAAAAAGTGTTTAACAGCGAACTATTTCAGTGGAGAATCGGGTTCCTTAGAAAAAACGCTATAAATTAATTGATCGATTATCCACGCCCAAAGCTTTGCTATTAATACAACCACTTTACCGTCCCAAAAAGTAATTATAATTTTGCGCCTGCGATGTTTAACTGCTCTAAAAATTATTCGGGCACATTTATCTGCAGACATCATTTTATTTTCGTTTCTCGGAGTTTCACCTTGTTGACTTCCGTCAGAAGTAAGCGCAGTTAACCGTATTTCTGATGCCGTAAAACCTGGTGCAGCAACTAATACATGCAAACCCGATTTCAAGTATTCAATTCTAATGGTATCTAAAAATCCACGCACAGCAAATTTGGAAGCAGAATAACCGGTTCTTCCCGGCAATCCAATATATCCGCCCACTGAAATCACACCAACCAAAGAACCTTTATTTTGCAATAAATGGGGCAATGCAAATTTTGTACAATAAACTGTTCCCCAGTAATTAACATCCATTAATTTTCGCAGAACTTCCACTTCAACATCTTCAATCGATGCCCGCATTGAAATCCCTGCATTATTAATAAGAACATCAATTCTACCGAATTTCCGAATAGCACTTTCAATCAAAAATTTACAATCTTCCTCCTTTGTAACATCAGTTTTTACAGGAAGAACCTCAACATTTTTTAATTGATTTTCAAGCTCTTTCAGGCGTTCAATCCGACGCGCTCCCAAAACCAAATTCCAACCTTCCGAAGCATATTTTTCTGCCAATGCTTTTCCAATTCCAGAAGAAGCACCAGTAATAATAACTACTTTATTTGTCATAAAAATTCAATATGGAAACTGCTGTGTATCTAAAAAAACAAATGTAGGGAAAAGTAAGGATTATCCCAGTTATTATTATGATTAAGGAATAAAAGATTTCAACATTAAAAGATACTACTATTTAGTCTTTGCAAGGAAACGCCAAATACTGCGTTACTCTTGTTTTTGAAAGCCTTGTCTTTGACGCTTTCTTATCAAAGCCTTGAAAATAACTAGTTTTCTTGCTGACACTATTTAAAAAGCTTTTTTAACCCCTCTCCCAGCTTATTTAGCGATTTTTGAATATCGTCTTTTGTCGCATTTGTAATCGTTTTGCGTGTTTCAGACAAATCCATTTTTACATCCGGGTTTCCAACCGGCCCGGTAATTATTACGCCGGCAGGTACAATTGTAATTTTTTTATTTCCAGGTAAAATACTTAAAATATTTTGTATGTCGGAACCAAAAGCATCGCGTTCAACTTTAAAATCGAGACGCATATTCAACAGGTTTTCAGCCGATAAGGTTCCAAACATTGTTGTTTCCTGTCCGGCAACTTTTGTTATAAAAGGGCTTAATTGAATGTTTCCGGCATCAACTTTAAAATTTGCTTTAAAATCGTCGATAGATACATTTTTTAATTTCTCCGACTTTAAAATTCCTTTGAGTTGATTAAAAATTGGCGAATCCAGAATTTGCAAATTGTTTGTACTAAACAAACCATTTCCATTAATCGACGAAGCAATTAATTTATGATTCGGACTCAACCGACCTTTCATTTTGAAGTTGGTATTTAATTTTCCCTGACTTTGTCCGGCAACCGGAAGCAATTGTCGAATACCGGATATAGAATGATACGCCATTGGAATATCGAAACTAATTACGTCGAACCCGAAATCCACAAGCGGCTGATTTCCTGGTGTATTTTCGTACGAACCATTTAGTTTTAACTCGCCATCCAACATTTGCATGTTTAACCCATTCAGAATTAATTTTCCGTTTTTAGCTGTTGTTAATCCATCTATATTTGAGATTGGAACTCTATCGAAAATTGCATTTTTTATATTCGAACGAAAAGTAACATCAATGTTTTTTGGAATATTGAAAGCCAGAACTTCTTCCTCTTTATTGGTTGTTGCGTCTGATTTTTTAGAATTAGTATTTTCAGTAACTTCATTTTGTTTCGGAACCTGAAGCCGCAACAATTCATTCAAATTAACTAAATTTGAGTTTAATTGAAGATTACCTTTTAACGTTCCATCTTTTAAAATGTAATTTAGGTAATTGGAAATTTTGCCCGACAGATTAAAATCGCTCTGCCCCACTTTCATATTAAATTCTTGCAGGTTTATATTTTTAGGTGAAAAAATCAGCTGGCCTTTGGGAACAAAAATTTGTTTCGTTAAATCCTTCGAATCGTAAATAAAATTATCAAGCATAACAATTCCATCCGACTTAATTTCATCGTACTCTTCGTTTTCAATTGCCGAATAATTTCCTTTTACAAAGAGGTTTGCATCCACTAATCCAGAGACATTTACACTATCCAGCGGTAAAACATCTTTTAAATGGTCGAAGTTTATTTTGCCAATAAAAGCGCCATCAAACCAAGGATCGGCGATTAGATTCTTTAAAGTTAAGGTCAAGTCAACCGGACTATTTTTTATTTCGGCATGAGCATCCTTAATTTTTACTTCAGTCAAATTTAGTTCACCCTGCGGTTTCGAAATCTGAACATCAGCTTTTATATTTTTTATTTGTTCAGGAAGTTCAGCATACTGAAAGTTTCCATTTTTAATTACTAAATTCAACGATAAACCAGGATAATTTTCTTCAAACAACAATCCTTTCAAACTTCCTGCAATAGCCGCAGAACCTGAGGTTTTAATATCTTTCAAATACTCCTCGTAATCAGGTGGAACAAGTGCCAAAAAGTTGTCAAAATCCGATTCCTTTGTTTTTATTTGAATATCAAAAAACATACTGTCCGACGGAATTTCAATGTTCCCGGTCAGTTCCAAAGCCAGTTTGTTTATCAACAATTCATTTTCGGCGATGGAAATATTCATGTTATCGTAATTCACATTCAGCACCGTTTTTGTTTCTAAAGATGTATTAGAAATGTACTTTACATTATCGTATTTTAAGGTAAAATCTTCAACTTTCCCCTCGGTTACCAACTCTGTAGAAGACCCATACATTTTTCCTGAAACATTAAAATTGATGTTAGTTAAATCCAGTGCCAATTTTGCTAACTGGTCGTTGTACAAAAAAGTGGCATTTTTTATTTGAATTTTTTCGAGTTGAAGTTCAAAACCGCTATTGGTAGCCGCCTTATTTGCAGTTTCAATTTTCTTAGGTTCATTTGAATTAGATAAATCCCAATTGGATTTGCCAGATTCATTAACAACCATTTTTAATTCCGGTTTTTCAAGGGTAATCTCTTCAATACTCATTCCCGATTTTTTGAAAAGAGACGCCAAACTCGTTGTAGCTCTGGCAAACGAAACATTCAATAGTGTATCGTTTTGAAATTCATTTTTGCCAATAATCAGAACTTCTTCCAACTCCAGTGTCACTTTTGGAAAATTTTGAAACAAAGACAGATTAAAGTCTGCAAACTGAACTTCGGCATTTACTTGTTTATTAATTGTTGCTTTTGTGGCATACAATAAATTTTGTTTGAAAAATGTAGGGATGGCAAACAATGCACCCACCAGAATTAAGAAGATTACTGCTATTATTATGAGTATTTTTTTCATGCGAATTATTTAATTTTCAAAATTAGGAATTCAAATCTGTAATTGAAGTTAGTAATTGTTAAATCTTCAAAATTACAAACGTTACAACTCCTTCAAAATTACCCTTCGTAGAATTTGCAGGGCAGTTTGGCTGGAGCGAATAATGTTTCTTTCGCGGTTATCTCCAAACACAAATTTTCTGGCAAAAACCTTATTCTTGCCTGCCACTGCAATCCAAACTGTGCCAACTGGTTTTTCATCAGTTCCACCGGTTGGGCCTGCAATTCCGGTTGTTGCAATTGCATAATCAGAATTCAAAACTTGTTTTGCTCCCAATGCCATCTCTTTTGCCACCTGTTCGCTAACTGCACCAAATTCGATAAGTGTACCGTTTTTAACTCCCAATAAATTCTCTTTTACTTTATTTGAATATGCCGTAACCGAACCATTAAAAAACTCCGAACTTCCGGCAACCGAAGTTATTAAATGCGAAATATAACCACCGGTGCAGCTCTCGGCAACAGCGAGCATTTTTCCTTTCGCCTTTAACATTCTTCCAATTACTTCTGCCATAGTTTCCGTATTGAAACCAAAAATATTTTCGGGAATAATTTGTTGTAGTTTTTGAATCTCCTTTTCCACTGATACCTTAAGCGAAGATTTATTGTTACCCATTGCAGACAGCCTCAATCGCACCGACATTGGATTGGGTAAATATGCCAGTTTAATATTCTCAGGAAGTGCATTCTCCCAATCCTCAATTTTCTCTGCAAGCATCGATTCCGGCACACCTTGCGTAAGCACTGTTTTGTGGTAGATAGCCTTGGTTTTACCACCTTCAAGTAAGCGTGGTAAAATTTCGTGTTCAACCAAATATTTCATTTCGAACGGAACACCGGCCATGGAAACAAAAATGGTGTCATTTTTCTCGAACCACATTCCGGGAGCAGTTCCTGCTTTATTAAACAAAACCGTACAATTTTCAGGAACAAGTGCCTGGTCGCGATTCAATTTATTAATGTCGATGTTTCTATTGGTAAATCGTTCTTTAATGTGTTTAAAAGTTGGCTTGTGAAAAACCAGTTTTGTATTGAAATATTCGCAAAGTGTATTTTTTGTAATGTCGTCTTTTGTTGGTCCTAAACCACCTGTAATAACAACTAAATCTACTTTTTCC
>JABMPI010000525.1 GCA_013203755.1 Bacteroidota bacterium | reverse complement strand
TGGACAGAACAGGCGATGCTATTTTTGTTTTTTACAAGGTATAAAAACTGCGAATAGCCACAGCTTATTTAATGTTTTTATAACGAAGTAAAAAGCAAATAGAGCAAGCCTGAATGGGGAAGTTATGTTGTAACAATCCCTTAACCAAAATCAAAAACTAAATCTAGTTGTAAGTCTTTCGATTTCATTTTTTTCTTTTCGTTTCTTCTGAAAACATAAATCAATCCATATTCTTCAGCAATTTGACGTTTTATTTTTGCATCCTCAACAACAATACTTTCTTCAATTTCAGTCCACATTTTACTGATAAATTCATTGGTTGTTTTTCGTATTGCACGCATTTTGTCAAACGAACGAGAAGTATTTCGTTTTAAATTATTTTGGAAAATTGCAGCATCATAAAATTCCTCAACTTTAACTCTTACTAAAGCAATAGATGGATTGTAAATTGCACTTCCTCCATTTTGAATTCTTTTTTGTTCGCCTTCAATTGCTTTGTTTCCCCAATGTAAAATTTCCTCTTCAGAATTTAGCGGTGGAACTTTTCCCTTAAATTCCTTTAGCTCGTAATATTTTATCCCTCCGTTTATTTCTCCACGTTCAGCCGATAAATAGAGTACTTGTATAAAATGTGAAATATACATACGAGCTTTTTCCAGCGCAGCTTTGTAATCTTGATTTCGCTGTGATTGAATTTTTATATCCAACTCATATTGAATCAAGGTATTTTCAAACCGGCGTTTTACATCTTGCAATTCTTCAATTAGTGAATTGGAGATAGCAAGATTGACATTGTCTTTTACAGTCAATTTTATTAATGCAGCTTCCAGTGCTCTTAATCTTGCTTTATCTGTTGTTGGTAAACGTCTGTATGGCATAACTTAGAAGTTGTTTATTACGAATATAAAGAATTAGTCAACTAAAAACGTTTGTTCGCCCTTTGACTTATACACAATCCATTGTGAATTGCAGAGGTAAAGAAGATAGAATTAGCTTTAAATATGTAGGTTATTGGAGATTATTCTTTATCTCTGAGAATTTAATTAACATTCTAATCAACCATCATTAAGTCGCTTCTGACCAATAGTTTACCGTCGTAAATTTCAGTAATTTCCTTTAAAAGGTCTTTGTCGGTTACTCCCCAATAAAGTGCATGATTTAAAATGATTTTTCCTGGCTTGGTTTTAGTCGCTAAATCAGCCAGCTCGCGGCTTGAAGTGTGGTTAGCCTTGTGATATTTTTGCCAGAATTCATTTTTATTTTTCCAACCTGCGTAAGAATAAACTTCATGAATTAAGATGTCAGCATCTTTTGCATCTTTTAAAATATTTTCGCAAGACCGTGTAGAGTGCAAATTACAATTTGCAAATTTCCTTCCAAACCTCATTGTTTACAGGAATCCCATTTTTTAAATTTTCATTTCGTGTTTGAACAACCCGTTCTCCGGGATAACGAATTTCATTGTTTTCTTCCATTGGAATTGATTTTTTTAAATCTTCAATAATTCCGGAAATCGTATTTTCAATGGCTGGAAAATTGCTCAGTTTTTTAATGTCGATAGCAATAAAAACCTGTGATACTCCATATTCTGCTTCCAACTGGCTGAGTTTATGAGTAGATAACCCGGCAGATAAAATGGTCGCCAGAATATCTAATAAAAGAGATAATCCTGCTCCTTTCCAATAGCCAATTGGTAAACCCAACATGGTTTCCAGTACTTCCTCCGGCTTGGTTGTTAATTCGTTATTTTTATTAAACCCGCCTGCAAAAGGCAACTCTTTCCCTTCTAATTTTGTAGCCTCCATTTTTCCATACGAAAATTGGGTCATTGCAAAATCAAGAACAATTGCTTCGTTTCCAAAAGGTACTGCAAATACTATTGGATTATTTCCAAGTTGACTATTTTTTGCTCCCCAAGCCGGCATGTTTTTTTCGGTGTTGGTCCAGCTAATAAAAACGTATCCTTTTTTTGCGGCTTGCCAACCATAGGTACCACCGCGCATCCAATGGTTGGTATTGCCAATTGCAACGCAGCCAATTCCACTAGTATTAGAAATTTCCATCGCCCGGTTAGCACATATTTCTGCATTCAACGGGCCGGGTCCTAAATTTCCATCCCACTGCTCCAGTGCGCCAATTGCATGAATCAACTCCGGCTCTGCATTAACATTAACATATCCTTTTTGAATGTAGCTCACAAATCTTGGGAAACGATTTACGCCGTGCGAATAAATTCCTTCCAAACTATTTACAGCAAATATTTCAGCACATTTTTCAGCCTTATTTTCTGCAAAATTATGTTTTATCAAAATTCGTTTGAATTCAGATTTCATTTCGTTGAAAGTGATTTTTATTGATTTCATATTAAGTAGATTTCCATGTTCGTAATTTGTTTTTTTCTTCTTTTTCTCAGAACGCGTTTTCCAAATCGATGTTGTTTCGGTTGGCAATTGCACAGAGGTATATAAAAATGTCTGTTAGTTCGTCTTCAATCTCTGTGAATTTTGAATTGGCATCTATCGAAAGGCCTTCCGATTTGCAAATTGCTTTAAAAAGTTCACCCACTTCTTCGCCAATAACATACATTTATCAATGGTTGATTGACTGGCAAATTCACGCTCTCTTTCTAATTCCATCACATATTTCTGAAAATTGCTTTGTGATGGAATTTTTAATAATTCGGGCATATTTATTATATGAGTTTTATTGAATTCTTTTCTACGGGGAAATAGTTTTTAGCCTACAATTTCAAGTGCTTTATGGATATCTTTCATCATGCGTGGAATTTTTTCATAAGGATCTCCGGCACCCAATGTTTCTATTGGCAGGTATCCACGATAGTTGCTTTTTTTAATAATCTTAAATAGTTTTACAAGATCAGTAGGTGTTTCTTTTCCATCGATCCAAAGATTTTCCTTGATTTGCCAGGTGACTGCGTATTTAACATTTTGCTCAATCTCCTTAAACGGATCACTTTGTCGATAGCTGCCAACATCGAGGTTTAAACCCAACCATTCAGAATCTACCATTTCAAAAATGCGATCCACATCATCTGCAGTTTTTAAAAAGTCGTTGTGGTTTTGAATGGCAACAATCACTCCGTATTCTTTTCCAATTTCGCAACATGTTTGAACATCTTTTGCCATCCATTCAAAAACCTGGTCGCGCGTAAAACCTTCATGATTTGTATTTCCAGAAAAAATACGGACGTTTGGAATACCCATTTTTGCGGCCGCGATAATCCATGCCCGAATCATTTCAATGTCCGCTTTTCGCTTTGCCTGATCGATAACCGTAAAATCATTTTTAACGCCAGTTCCACTAATGTCCAATCCTAAAAGAAAAGCTTTTCTTTTAAATTCCATCATAAATTTGTCGGATGGAACTTCTGGATATCCGGGAAAATAGTAGCCGGTTGGGTCGATGGCATCGAAATTATTTTCTGCACAAAAATCAAGAACATCGAATAAATTCATTTCACCGGCACGCAGGGGTTTGTTGAATGAATAGACATTCAGGCTGGTTTTAAATTTATGCCCATATTTTTCAGAAACAGAATCGGCTTTTGAAACTAATGGAGAGAACCCGGATGCGATAAACGGCACTGCCAGCATCGATCTCATAAAGTTTCTACGTGATGGATTATTCATAATTATTTATTTTTAGTTGTCATTATTTTTAATTCGGTTACGAAATATTAAAAGG